>NZ_BAABGT010000068.1:0-10968 GCF_039541715.1 Pseudonocardia xishanensis | reverse complement strand
GAGTCCTCCTCGCTGCGGTCGTCATCCACGCCCGCCTCAGTTAAGAGACACGCTCTAGGCCGTTGTGGGCATCGGAGGTGACGAGCCGGACGCCGGTCAGGCCACGGGCGGTGAGGTCGCGGAAGAACCCGAGCCAGCCGGCGCCGTCCTCGGCGGGGTGACTTGCAGCCTGAGGATCTCCCGGTGCCCGTCACCGTTGACACCGGTGGCGAGCAGGGCGTGGACGTTGACTACCCACCCGCCCTCACGGACCTTGGGCACCAGGGCGTCGGCGGCGACGAAGGTGTAGGGCCCGGCGTCAAGCGGACGGGCGCGGAAGTCGGCGACCTGGACGTCGAGCTCGGCGGCCATCGCCGAGACCTGCGACTTGGACAGCCTGGTGATACCGAGGGACTCGACGAGCTTCTCCATGCGCCGCGTCGAGACACCAAGGAGGTAGCAGGTCGCGACCACGGTGGTCAGGGCGCGTTCGGCGCGGCGGCGCCGCTCGAGGAGCCAGTCGGGAAAGTAGGACCCGTTGCGCAGCTTGGGGATCGCCACGTCCAGCGTCCCTGCGCGGGTGTCGAAGTCGCGGTGCCGGTAACTGTTGCGGGTGTTCGTGCGGGACTCCGAGCGCTCACCGTAGCCGGCGCCGCACACCGCGTCCGCCTCGGCGGACATGAGCGTGTTGATGAAGGTCGTCAACATCTGCCGCAGCAGGTCAGGGCTGGCCTGGGACAGCTGTTCGTGCGGGAACTGGGTCGGGTCGATACTGGAGGGAGCGGTCATCGCGGGGTGTCTTTCTGGAGCACTGTGGAAGGTCTCCAGAAGATCACGCGGTGGCCGCCCTACACGACGCCTCGCCCGTCACCGAGCCGGTCGCACACCACCTTGGTAGACGCCACTCTGGGCGACGCGCGCAGAGTTGCCAACCATCATCGCCGCACCCGCGCGTTCCCGCCGAACATTGTGAGCATCATCAGCCTGCACGCCAAGGGCCTGGACCACGGGGGAGATCGCCGCGCACCTGGCCGAGATCTATATGGCACCAAAGTCTCCCAGGAACTGATCTCTAAGGTGACCCAGGTGTCGGTCATCTCGGTGCCAGCGCGGTCTGCAACACCAGAGAGGATGCTTAACAAGGCGGACGAGGTCTCCAGCAGGGGTCAAGTTGCGTCTGAGGCTTCCAATCGTCAGTGCGAACTATTTGGCGTCGACATTGACACATGATCGCCACGATCGCCAGGATGAACATGTCCATACATAGTGACAGAAAGTCCGAAGTTTGGGGCCTGCAAATGGCCTCGCTCTAGGGATGAATCGGGTATCGAGCACATCTCGATGGCCTCGATGAGAAAAGCGGATGTGGTACTTACTAACCCGCCGCTTGGTGACACCGACCACACGGTGGCGGCAAATTCATGGAGAGATCTTCGGCGCGGTGGGCATTCCTCCGAAGGCACAATCGACTTCTACGACTGGCTGGGTGTGGTTCCGATCGGGACCGCTGAAGAGACAGAGCTGAACCGAGTATCAGGCCAGCTCGAGTCGCTCGACGAACGCATCTGTGGCTCGAGCGGCACCGTAGCCACACCCACCGACAGAGTCGCTGCCCACGACGCAGGTCTGGCAGCGGGCGCACCCGGATCAATCGAACCAGGCTGCCCGGCGACATTGCCGCTGCGCGAGGATGGAGCGGTGACGCCCCGCACCGATGAGCCCGACTACCAGCTCGTCTGGCCCCGGACGCTCTTCAAGGCCGAAGCAGTCAAGCTGCTCGACCGACGAGGGGCTCACGACTGGGATGATCAGTGCGAACACCTTCTTGGGGATGCCTTTGTCGGCGGCGACGAGGGCGGTCCCAGGAGTGTTCCGAGAGGTCGATGACCGCACGAGCGATCCCTCGGCGTCCAGATCGACAGCTGGCCTCTCGCCGAAACAGCTCCTGCCCTCCTTCCTGGTTCTCAAGATCGAACCAGTTTTCAGAGTGGTCGGTCCCGGGTTTGGTGGAGTTGATCGATTGGGATTCTGGTCCGCGTGACCCTTGAGGAGGGTTCGTGGGCAGGCGTGGGTATCCGCCGGAGTTCCGGCGCAAGGTGCTCGATCTCATCGAGGCCGGCAGGCCGGTCGTGGACGTGGCGCGGGATCTCGGGATCAGCGCACAGTCGATTTACGTGTGGCGACGGCAGGACCGCATCGACAGAGGTCTCGAGCCGGGTCAGAGCAGCGGCGAGCAGGCCGAATTGGCGGCGGCGAAGCGGCGCATCGCGCAGCTGGAGACCGAGCTGGCGATCCATCGCCGCGCTAGCGAGTTGATCGGGAAGGTGGTGCCCCCAAAAGGATCTACGAAGCGATCGCGGTGATGGCCGGTGAGGGCTTGCCTGTGCAGATGGCCACCCGTGTGCTCGGGGTGTCGGAGTCGGGCTACTACAACGCCCGAGGCCGCGCGCCCTCGGCGCGGGCGATCCGTCACGCTTGGCTGCTGGATCAGATCCGCATCGTGCACGCGGCCTCGAAGGGCACCTACGGCGCCCGGCGAGTGCACGCCGAACTCACCCTCGGCCAGGGGCTGGTGGTCGGTCACAACGCTGTAGAGATGCTGATGGCCCGGGCCGGGATACGCGGGGTCACCGGCCGGCCGCGCTGGCGACGCCCGCGGCCGGACCTGATCGCGACAGACCTGGTCGATCGGGACTTCGCCCGGGCCGGGCCGAACCAGCTGTGGGTCACCGACATCACCGAGCACCCCACCCGCGAGGGCAAGGTGTACTGCGCGGTCGTGCTCGACGTCTACTCCCGACGGGTCGTGGGCTGGTCGATCGACGCCTCTCCGACCGCGGCGCTGGTCACCAACGCCCTCGGGATGGCCATCGACGCCCGCCGACCCGGCCCCGGAGCAGTGATCCACTCCGATAGGGGCGTGCAATTCGGGTCCTGGGCGTTCACCGACCGGGCCCGGGCATCGGGGCTGGTGCCCTCGATGGGCAGCATCGCCGACTGCTTCGACAACGCGATGATCGAGTCGTTCTGGTCGCGGATGCAGGTCGAGCTCCTCAACCGGCAGCGGTGGCGCACCCGGATCGAGCTGGCCAACGCGATCTTCGAGTACCTCGAGATCTGGCACAACCGGCGCCGCCGACACAGCGCGCTCGGCTGGCTGTCACCGCTAGAGTTCGAGAACTAGAGCAAGATCGTTGCGGTCCAGATTCCAGTCTGACGACTCCACCGAACCCGGGGCATCCCAGACACTCCGGCAAAGCGGGGGAATCTCATTCCGAGCCAGATCGAGTTCCAGGGCGATGGTCGCGCCGAGTTTGTCCTTGACGATGCCGGCGAGTGTGCGCGCCACCTTCAGCGTTCTTGACTCTGGCTTGGGGTTACCGACGACACCCGTGATCCGCATAGGGCATCCTCCAAACCTTCTGAGCACATGTGTCGGCGGCGAACCTGTCGAGCGGCATCCAACGGTCTTGTGTCGCAAATGCAGTACAAAGTAGCCCAACGTCTGGTCGAGACATTGCGCGACGGTTTGGCCGAACTGGCCGATCTGGACGATGAGTAGTCCGCCGGCTATCGCGCATTGCCGGGTGTGCCGACAGGCCCACGAGACGACGCTCGACCACGATGGACCTGGCCTCGAACCAAGCATGACGGCCAGCGACACTGGCGTCCGAGAGTGGCATGTCAAGTCACCGCGACCATAGCCAGACCCCCACCTGCTGAGGACTGCTCAGGCCGCGGTGAGGTGGAACGTCGAGCCGCTGCTGCCGGCCGTCCAGGCCGCGGGAAGCGCTGCGGCTAGCGCGTGCTGCGCACGCCACCCGGTGCAGTGGCCGGCAACGACCAGATCGGGGGCCATCGCGACGAGTTCGAGGGCCGTGTCGTCGATGATCGGCTCGAATGCCGGCCCGTTCAGGTGCATCCCGCCGAGTAGTGCGTGCAGCGACGGTACGCGGGTGAGGCGCTGGGCGTGCCGCACGATGTTGATCACCCCGGCGTGCCCGCAGCCGGTCACCACCACCAGGCCGCGGCCGCGGACGTGCACGACCAGGGCCTGGTCGTCGACGATCAGGGGATCGTGCCGCCACTCCTGTCCCGACCAGGCCTGGTGGATAGGGGGCGCCCCGCGTTCGAACTCGGTGGTGCGATCGACCTCGCCGGTGATCAATACGCACCCTTCCACCAACAGGGACGGCTGCCGGCGCTCGATCACGGTGAACCCCTCGCCGTCGAGTGCGCGCTTGCTCAGCGTCGGCATCTCCTCGGGCTCGAGACCGGGAACGGCTAGCCGGCGGCGGGTCCAGATCTCCGGGTGGACCACCATGGGCAGCGACCGTGCCCCCTTCTTGCCGACGAGCCCGGCAAGGCCACCGGCGTGATCGAAGTGGCCGTGGCTGAGCACCACGCCCTGGATCCCCGACAGGTCGAGCCCGAGCCGTTCAGCATTGGTAACCATCGCGGTGGGTGACATTCCGGTGTCGAACAGCAGGGTCGTCGTCGTGCTCCCGCGGCGCACCGTGACCAGCGCGGAGAATCCGTGCTCCGCCACAAGCCCGACCGCGGTCGAGCCACCTTCGAACTGTGCTGCCGCGGCCCTCGCGACGCCGAACGAGGTCCGGCTGGTGCGGTCGTCCCCGATTAGCAGCGCGTCGTATACGTTGTCCACCAACGTCGTGACCCTTACCTCGTCGACCGGTTCGAGCGCGATCGGGTCGACCGCCTCACCGGCCGCCTGGCGCGGGGAGGCCTCAGAGAGTTCCTGGTATCCGCCTGACGATAGGCACATGATGTGTCGCTCCCTTTCGCGTCGACGAGGAACCCCGACCCCAGCAGCATCGGCCTGAACGGACCTCCCGAACAGGCAGTGTGCGGCCGCCGTTCTGGCGGGGACGTACCGTCGACATGACTCGGTCGATTGATGTCCCTGCGACGCTATGCGAATATGACGCGGCTCACTCTCCGCGATGCGAAGCGGGGTGTCCGCCTGCCGAAGAGTTCCCTCGTTGTGTCTGAGAGGGAAGAACTCCGAAGCGGTCGCGGTATTGCTGGGCAAATCGGCCGAGATGTCCGAAGCCGTAATGAAAGGCGAGGTCGGTGATCGGCTCACCAGTCCCCTCGAGGAGGCTTGCGTGCACCCGGTCCAGTCGGGTGTTGCGGACGAACGTACTGGGCGGCACCCCTGTCACACGTCGGAAACCGAGCTGTACCGCTCTGGCGGACACGCCGGCCCTGGCGGCCAGCGTCGCAATGCTCAGGTCCTCTTCCGGATGCGACTCGATGAGCGCAATCAGGTCGTCGATGCGGGACGTGCGCACCGGCCGGTGGTCGCCGGCGAGCTCCTCGGAGTGCGAGTGCGGGACCACCCACAAGATGCGGGTCATCAGCAGCGACTCCAGCTGACGAGCGCCCGCGGAAGTCGCAGCCGCGGCGGTCGGCTGGTCCAACTCCGACCACACGAACTCGATGCAGGAAGCCAGGCTCCGGCCGGCGGGGCTCGCCAGAGAGAAAGCAGGCGCCAAAGTCAGCGGACTCTGCACCGCGTGGCCGAGCAGAGCGGCGAGTTGCTCCTCGAACAGGACCCGCGGCATCTTGATCGGGTACTGGACAGCGGCCGGGCTCCAGCGGACCCTGACCGGCTCAGTCGGCGTGATCGAGATCCCCGTGCGCGGGTCGCTCGTCGCCGCGGAGCTGTGCTGGCGCACCGTGGTGTACCCGGAGATCGGAATGTTGACATGGTAGTAGTCGAGCATCGGGGGCCCAACGAGTTCGACCTCGGCGCCGTAGCTCACCCGAGCCATGGTGAGTCGCTGCGTGGCGAGCTGCCGCAGGCGGAACCGGAGGGGCGCCCGCTCGAGCAGATGCAACTCGTGCGAGGCATAGGACTCCTCGATGCAGCGGCGTGCATCATCGACCGTTCCCGCATGCACCTCAAAGGCTGCGACCATGCCACCTCCATGAACGGTAAGCGGGCGTCGTCCCACGCCAACCCGACGCTCCAGTAGGCCACCGCCTGACGGTACAGGCACGTTTGCAAATGAGAAGGGCGCCGGTGAGGCAAAACCCGAACGGGCGCTCAACGGCGGCCGGGACGAATGCCCCTTCAATGATCAGCCGCGACCACATCACGTAATCGCTCCTTCCGCACGTAGGCCCGGGGATTGAGGCCGCCCACTGGACCAGGGACCCGACACGTGCTGCGGTCCGAGCGAGACAGCCTGGCCGTCGCGCGTCAGCACGACCTCGTCGGGAAACTCCCGAGTGAACTCGATGTCCGGTACCTCCAGCAGACGGTCCAGGGCGGTGTCGAGCAGTTCCGCGCAGCCCCCCCCGATGTCGTGGAGAACCGCGACCGTGTGCTCTTGGGCGCGGACGCTTGCCAGCAGGCGGTCGACCCACTCGGGCCCCTCCCAGTCCCGCGGGACCGAGTTCCAAACGATGGTGGTACTCCGCTCTCGTAAGAGAAGGTCAACGGCGCCGGGACTGAGCAGGTGCGAACCAATCTTGCCCATGTTCCCGGGAGGGCGGAACATCGCCGTGGGGAGGCCCAGATCGGCCAACACTGCGAACGTCTCGCCGATCTCGCGCTCCGCGTACGCCGGGTCGGGACGATCACCGAGAGCGTCGGTGTGGGTAAGCGAGTGGTTCCCGATCAGATGGCCAGCCGCGGCGACCTGCTCCACCATTCGCCGACCCCCGTCGCTCAGCACCCGCTGGCCGACGACGAAGAACACGGCCGGTAGCCGTCGGGCGGCGAGTGACGCCAGAACACGCTCCGTGACACCCGGGGTCGGGCCGTTGTCGAAGGTCAGTGTGAGCCGGGTCATCGTTGAGCTCTCCTCGTTTCCGCCCGAGGCGAACGGATTCTGGCGGGTTCGGCGTGTGCCCGAGTCGACGCAGCCGAGAACTGGCGTTGACCCGGGCCGGAGCTGCTCAGTGCCGAAGCCCCTCCTTGCGCAGCAGCGGCATGACCTCGCGGTCGAAGTCCTCCAACTCGTTCGCGTAGTCGTGGAAGCCGAGGATGATTCCGCCGATACCGGCCTCTGACAGCTCCGCGAGCTGCTCGGTCACCTGCTCGGGAGTGCCCACGAGCACCGTTCCGCCCCAGCCTAGAACGAAGCGTTCGCGGAAGGCGTCGATGACGCCCTGGTACGACTCGCTCTCGATGCCCAGGCCGGATATCACGAGGTCCGCGCCCTCGGTGTCGCCTTGGTCAATGATGCCTTGGACTGCCTGTTTGGCCTCCTTCTCCGTCTCCCGGCACACGACGAGGCCGTAGGTGAAGACATCCAAGGTGCGGTGGTAGGAGTCGGCCGCGAGAGCGGAGATCTTGCGCTTGTACTCGCGGGCACCCTCGAGGCTGTCGAGTACGGCGAGATTCACGTCGACGTTCCGGGCGGAGAAGTCCATGCCGGTCGGCGAGTTTCCTGCACAAATCAGCGCCGGACGCGGCGAGAGGATCGGCTTCGGCTCCGACTCGGCGCCGAACGCGGTGAAGAACTGGCCGTCGAAGTCGAACGGTCCCGGCGCGGTCCATAGGTGCTGAGCAAAGTCCAGCCACTCCTGGCCATAGGCGTAACGCGCGGTGTGGTCGTACTGAGGCCGCCCGAACATCTCGATCTCTTCCTTGAACCAACCCATGACCATGTTCATCCCGAAGCGGCCCCCGGCAATCTGGTCGATGGTCGCGGCCTGCTTCGCGGCGACGATAGGGTGCACGGCCGGCAGGTGGGTGGTCGCGAAGATGGAGATCTGCTCGGTGGCCTGCGCAAGCCCAGCCGCCCACGTGAAGGTCTCCAGTGCCGAGCCCATGAAATTTGTACGTCCGCCGAATCCCTTCCAGCGCGCCACCGGCACGATCAACTCCATGCCCATCCGGTCGGCCTGCTGCGCGACCCGGAGCTGCTGGTCCCACGTAATCCGCGAGTCGGTCGGCGCCTCGCTCATGATGATCCCGCCACTGCAGTTCGAGCCGAACACCCCCAGCTTGAGCCTCTGGTCGTTGAACAGCGGGATGTCGCGCAGCGCCTGCCGGTTCGCAACCGCTTCCGCCTGGTGCACGGTCATCGTCACAGGAAACTCCTTGCATGGTCGATTGATGTCCCAGCGACGCTATGCGAATATGACGCGGCTCACTCTCCGCGATGCGAAGCGGGGTGTCCGCCTGCCGAAGAGTTCCCTCGTTGTGTCTGAGAGGGAAGAACTCCGAAGCGGTCGCGGTATTGCTGGGCGAATCGGCCGAGATGTCCGAAGCCGTAATGAAAGGCGAGGTCGGTGATCGGCTCACCAGTCCCCTCGAGGAGGCTTGCGTGCACCCGGTCCAGTCGGGTGTTGCGGACGAACGTACTGGGCGGCACCCCTGTCACACGTCGGAAACCGAGCTGTACCGCTCTGGCGGACACGCCGACCCTGGCGGCCAGCGTCGCGGGAGGCAGTCCGGGCACGCCGAACCGTCCAAGGTCGGCGTGCAGTTGACGTGACCTTGTGACGAGGTCCCGGCTCTACGACCAATTCACCGACGCCGATCAGGACTGCTCCAGGGTGCAGCGCACTGATGAGTTCGGCTACTGGACCGTCACTGTCGAACGCCCACTCCTCGACGATGAGGGTACCCTGATCACGGACCGCAAGGGCGCGCACAAGCCGTACCCGAAGAAGCGCGAAACGGAGAACGTCCCCTTCACCTACGGCGGCTCCACCATGGGCCCGGCAGGCAAGCTCAACGTAATCCAAGCCTACTTCGCCACCGAGATAAAGCCACATGTCCCCGACGCCTGGATCGACTGGAAGAAGGTCAAGGCGGGCTACGAAATTCCCTTCACTCGGTACTTCTACAAGTACGTCCCTCCCCGCCCTCTCGTCGCGATCGATGCCGACCTGGAGAAGCAGGTTGCTAAGATCATCGAACTGCTGCGCGAGGTGGAGGGATGACGGCAACTTGGATCCCTAAGCTGGCAGATGGCTGGATGACGAGACCCCTCTGGTCGATGTTTCGAACGGGTCAAGGACACCGGCCATCCAGAGGAACAAATGCTGTCAATCTTCCGCGACTACGGGGTTATCGCAAAAGATTCGCGGGCGAACATAAACGCCACTGCCGAGAACCGCGGTATCTATCAGTTGGTGCATCCGGGCTGGCTTGTCATGAGCCGTATGAAAGCTTGGCAAGGCTCGGTTGGAATTTCGTCATTGAGGGGGATTGTCTCAGGTCACTACATCTGCTTCTCGCCGCGCTTGCCCAGGCGACTGCGACCTGTCGGCGGATTCTAAAGGCCGTTGCCGACCACATATTGCCGGGTCGGCAGGGCGCAAGCACCGATCCAGGAAATTCGTTCGACGATCCAGCATATCGGAACCGCGTGTTCGAGTTCGTCAAGCAGTGTACGGGAAGCGAAACTGCCGTAGAGAATGAGAATCTGCGGTCGGTGGTATAACGTCGCGATTCGACTCTCTGGACAAGCTTGCAAACAAGGGTGTGCACGCAAGTGTTGGATTGCAGGAGGCGGAGCTTTGCGCCATACACACGTACTTGATCGCGGGCGAGCTCCTCATGCTCGAACGAGACTAATGGTGCGTCGCCCAACGGCGGGCGTGGATCCTCGGTCGGGCGTGGATCCACGGTCGGGCTTGGATCCTCGAAGGATGACCGCGCGCGTCCGGCCGGGCATCGCGCCGTCGCTCGGCTCGGATGCGGTGTCGGACCAGATGTTGCGGCATGGATCGCTGCCGGCCGACCGCGGCGCAGTCCTCGGTCGACGCGAACTCACTGTTCCAAGAGTGGTCGGAATGACGTCCGGGTCGCGACGTAGATGAACGGACCAGGTTTCTCGCAGCACTGCTCGATCCGGCGCCAGTTCGCCATGACGACCTCTAACTGTTCGAACTTGGTCCTCGCCGCACTCCCGGCAAGCGCCACCATGCGGGCGCCGTGCTCGACGACCGCGCCGACCTCTCGGGAATGGCCCTGGATCGCGGAGTCGCGAGTGATGATCACCCATCCCTCCGCCGCCACCTGTGGGATCCAGACCGGATCTTTAGCAGCCGGCGCGGTGATGGGGCACGCCGGACGCTGCCTCTTGTGCAGCACACCGCCCTGGTCACCTGGGAAGGTGACGTCGTTGCGGACCTGCACGAGGATTTTGGCCAGCCCGAGTAGATCGGCGTCGACGTAGAAGCGGACCTGAGCGGCGGGGTACTGCCGAGCGTTCCTGCTCTGCACGGCCGTCAGCTCGCCCGGCGGCCTGTTTCGTAGGACATCGCCCATCGGACATCACCGACGCTCAGGCCGTAGTCGTCGGCGACCTCGTGCTCGTCCTCGCCGCCGTCGACGTGCTCCCAGATGGCCTCGGTGGAGATACCCCGTACTGAAGGCCTCCCGAATCGCTGGTCCGGATCGATCAGGACCGGCGACTGCCGGTCCTCGGCGGGTCGCCAGGCAGCAGCGCTGCTTCCTTCCCAGGTCACGCGTTCGAAGAACGCCTCGGCCGGGGGCGTCAGAAGCGGCTGGTTGCGAACGATCGCGACGAGGCAGAACTCCGCCGCGAGATCGGCGCGGTCCTGGGCCTCGATCACGAGCTGTCGCTCGTTCACGAACGGACGCGCGTCGGCCAAGGGATATGGGATGCCATAACGCTCGCGGAGAATCTCAATGAACGCACGCAGCTCGGCCATCGGAACGCTTCGCTGTCGATACTCGCGAAGGAGACCGGCTTCGATGAACTCCGCCCACGTCACCGGTGCGCGATGACCGCGTGGCTCGACCCTGATCACCGGCTGATACGCCCGGCCGCGCCGCTCGCCACCCTCGAGCCAGTAGTTGAGCGTGTTCTGCGAGACGCCGAGCAGCCGCGCGGCCTCGGCCTCGCTGTACATCTCTCGATCCAGCACGCTGGTCATGGGCGTAGTGTGCCACCTCGCCGTGATCGAGTTCGGTGAACCGTCCTGGGTCTGCGTGAGGCTGACGTTCAGGCCACCGCACCCTGTTGGGCGATG
>NZ_BAABGT010000067.1:0-57139 GCF_039541715.1 Pseudonocardia xishanensis | reverse complement strand
CCCACAGCTCCAGTCTCCTTGCTAGATCAGGAGCCTCTCCACCGGCCAGGACGGTTCAGACTGGCAGGCCGCCTACAACGCCGACGGCGAGCCCCGCCCGGGCGCGTGGGTCACCGAGGCCACCGGCCTGATGAACCTCGCGACCTGGCCGAAAGGGATGCGGGTGATCGTCCGCAAGGAGCGGCCGCACCCGGGAGCGCAGCTGCGCCTGACCGACCCGGACGGGTTGCGCCCTCGGAGCCGGCGGCAGCCAGGGACCACGCAGGGGTAATCGAATCCTCGTCGATGATGCCCGGCTCGGCCTCGGCGAGGATCGCGATCATCGCGCTAGTGGAATCGGCGATGTCTGTGACCGGCAGCGTGTCGTCGTGCCGGAAGGCACCGAGCAGGGCTCGTGCAGCGTTCGTCGCGCCAACACCGACGCTCGTGCGGATCAGGTGGTCGAGCGTCGACGTCTGCGTTCTCGGCCGCTGCTTCGACCGCGAGGGCGGTCTGCCCCTCGAGCCCGAAAGCAATGCCGGTGCTGTGCAGGAAGACAAGATCACGACTCGGGCCGGGAATCGTCGTGGTCCGGCGCAGGTAGTCGATGAGCTGACGATTGCTCTGCGAAGCCGGCGGGCTCGTCGCCGGGTGACCGACAGGTCCATCACCGGCCCTGCACCTCACGGATGATCGAGGTGTCGACGAGGCCCTCCAGCTCGGCGCGGCTGCGCGGCGTCCGGTTGTCCTTCGCCGCGAGCCATTCCTCCTCTAGTACGAGGACATCGACCAGGTCGGCCGGGATCGCGCAGGGGAAGGTGTGGTGGTGCCACGAGTCCTTGATCAGCGTCTGCGGCTGGCCGGTCCGGGTGGCCAACAGCCCCTGCATCTCGGTGGGGTCGTCCTCGGCGGCCTGGCAGCCCGCCGTGACCTCGCGCAGGAACCCGACGATCTGCGCGCGTTTGGCCGGATCGGCGAGATCGCCCGCCTTGGCGTTGAGGCTGTAGATCTCGCGGTAGCTCGCCTCGGGCCGGAGGCTCACGGCATCTGCACCGAGTGCCTGCACGGCCCGCTCGGCGTCGGGCTCCCAGATGGAGATCGCGTCGACCTCGCGGTTGATCAGCGCGTCCGCGCTCGCCGGCGCCGTCAGCGAGGTGATGGTGACGTCGGAGTCGCTCAGGCCCGCGGTCGTGAGGACCTGGTTCAGGAACACCGCCGCCGACGTGTTGGCGAAGGTCGCGACCCGCTTGCCCTTGAGGTCGGCGATGGAGGTTATCCCCGCCGACGACCGGGCGACGATCCGGTAGAGCCCCTCGGTGACCGTCATGACGATCCGGGCGTCCGGATGGGTCAGCGACATCCGCAGGGTCTGGGTGCCTGCGTTGCCTGCGAGGTCGGCGATCCCGGACGTGACGGGCGCGGACCCGCCCGCCGTCCGGCCGCTCACGCCGCTGGAGAGCTGCGAGTCGGTCGCGTCCCACAGGTTCGGGACGCCACCGCTCGCGGTGGTCACGGTGCCGGGGGCCACCTTCGAGGCCGCGAGCAGCACGGGTCCGAACTCGAGCACGGAGTTGTGTCCGACGACCGAAAGCGGTGGCGCGGTCGGGGTGGGGGCGGTGGCTGGCGGGGTGGCGGCACAGGCCGCGAGCAGCAGGGCTCCGATCGGGACGAATAGGAGCGACTTGCGCATGCGGTTCTCCTTCGGGTTGTCCTGCACACGCGGCTCGTTCCGCGACGAGACCGACGAGGGGGGTGGTGCAGGGCTGGAGCGGCCGGGTCGGGTCTGCGTACCCGGCCAGAACGGATCGATCGCGGCGGACTGCCGCTCGATCGGGGACGGGCGGTGGGCGCTCGCGGTTCGTCGGCAGCTCGGACCGGTCGGCCGGGGATCTGCCCCTTGGGCGACCACCGGTCCTCCCGCTCACTGCGGCCGAGGGAGGCATCCGGGCGGGGAAGGTGACCGGAGGGGGCTCGCGGTCCCGGGGCCCGACGGCGAAGGCCTTGCCGACTCCACACTTCGGACCTCCGCGGCGCTGCGTATATCGGGACAAGTGTCGCGCAATACGCAACAATCGGGACGCTAGTTGACGAGTCGAGCACCGTCAATGCTCGTCGGGGCCCTTTTGTCCGACAGGCAGACGAGCGGCGCCTGCGGGCGAGTGGATCCGGGCCGGCTGATCCACCTTCGAGGGCAGTCAATACCGGGGTCGGGCGGGTTCGTCCGGCCGCTCGCCCCGGCCTGCTGACCTTCGGGCGGTCCAGTCGTGCCGACCATCGGGAGGGTCAGCGCTCACCCCGCGACCACCACTGCCGGCGGCCGCCCCGTCACCGTCCGGTCGACGTTCTTCTCGCCCACGGGGTCGATGACGGGTTCCTCGACGTGGGTCTGGGCGCAGGCCCCAGGCCTTGAGCGCTCATGTCCGCGGCCGCTCGTGAGTTGGGCCGAGCGTGGTCCGCGCCAGCTCCCACGGTGCAGGCTGTCCTCTGCAATCCCCAGGGTGACCGCGAGCACGACCTGGGCGGACTCGGTCACCGCCCTCCCACGTCGTGCGCAGCTCGTGCCCACTGGTGGCCCGCCGCGGCGCCGAATACCGCGGCGTTGTTCGGTGCGTACTTGCGCACGAGCAGCGAGCGCACGAACTCCCGCCGCCCCGGAACGTGGCGTCCCGGGCCTCGTTGCCGCCGACCATCCGTTTGCGCTCGACCCGAGCGGCCTCTTCTCCGTGGCCATCCCCGCGCCGGGTTCGGCGGTGAGGGGCGGCGCTCGGAGAACGGGGGTGTTGATCCCGGTCATCGGCTCGGCCGGGTCCGCCCACATCGGCATCCGAGCTCCTCCGCCGTAGTCTCGATGTCCGGCGTGCCTGGGTCTGCTCGCCCGCGGCCACGGCCGTCCCCGGAGGACTCCTCGTCGGTGGCTTGCGGGCTACCGATCCCCCGAGGCGCAGCCCGCGCCCAGCTGATCCGGCCGGGTGAGGGGCGTACAGCCCCGCTCTCGGGCGCACTTGCATCCCCATAAATTGTCTGACAGCCTGACAGTCCGAGGTACGAGGGGGGTGCGATGACGCACGGGGCAGGCGCATGAGCGGGTACGAGGTCCTCGCGGTCCGGTACGGAACCCGGGTCGCGGGCAAGGCCGAGAGTTACCTGAACTTCCACGTCTACGGCGAGCCGGACGAGTCCTTCGAGATGGACTACTTCTTCTGGCTGGTCCGGAGCCCGGAGCGCACGGTCCTGGTGGACTGTGGGTTCGGCGCGGAGTCGGGCAGGCGGCGCCGCCGCGACATGCTGGTCGACCCGGTCGCCGCGCTGTCGGCGCTGGGCGTCGAGTCGGCTGCGGTGGACCAGCTCGTCGTCAGCCACGCGCACTACGACCACATCGGCAACCTGCACCGCTTCCCGAACGCCGAGATCGTGATCGCCCGCCGCGAGTTCGAGTTCTGGACCGGCCCGTACGCGGGGCGCCTGCAGTTCGCGCACGCCGTCGAGCCGCCGGAGCTCACCGCGCTCGCCGCGACCCGGGAACAGGGCCGGCTGCGGCTGGTCGAGGACACCCTCGACCTCGCGCCCGGCATCGAGCTGATCGTCGTCGGCGGGCACACCCCGGGCCAGATGGTCGTCCAGGTCGCCGGCGAGGGCGGCGCCGGCGCGGTGATCCTGGCGGCGGACGCGCTGCACTTCTACGAAGAGCTGGAGCGGGACCGCCCGTTCTTCGTCGTCGCCGACCTGGTCGACATGTACCGCGGCTTCGACGTGCTGCGGGAGATGACGGAGGACCCGGGCCGACTGCTCGTGGCGGGCCACGACGCTGAGGTCGGCAAGCGCTTCGCCGACCGCGTCCCCGGCCTGCCCGCCGAGCTCGCCGAGCTCGTCGTCCGGATCTCCCCATCGGCTGCTGAAGGAAAGGAGAGGCAGTGAGCCTCGAAGGAGAGGTCGCCCTGATCACGGGGGCGGCGGGCGGCCTCGGTTCCGCCACGGCGCACGCGCTGGCCGCGCAGGGCGCGAAGCTCGTGCTCACCGACGTGGACGGTGACCGGCTGGAGACGCTGGCCGAGGAGCTGGGCGTCCCGGTGGTCACCCGGGTCGCGGACGTGTCGAGCGAGGCGGACGTCCAGGCCGCGGTCGCAGCGGGTGTCGCCGAGTTCGGCCGCATCGACCTGCACCACCTCAACGCAGGCATCCCCGGCCCGCTGGTCCGGCTCACCGAGCTGTCGGTCGAGGACTGGGACCGGGTCATGGGCATCAACATGCGCGGGGTGTTCCTCGGTGTGCGCGAGGCCTTCCGCCAGTACGAGAAGCAGACCGGCGGCGGCGCGATCGTGATCACCGCCTCGATCGCGTCGCTACGCGCCTCCGACGACCTGCTGGCCTACCACTCGTCGAAGCACGGGGTGCTGGGCCTGCTCAAGGGTGCCGCGATGTACGGCGGCCCGATCGGCGTGCGGGTCAACGCGGTCGCCCCCGGCATCGTCCCGACGGCGCTGTTCGCGGGCGCCGGCGGGGGCCCGGGAGGGGGCGACGACATGGTGCGGCGGGCCTCCACCACCCCGCTACGCCGCGCCGGGCGCGCCGAGGAGATCGCCTCGGTCATCGCGTTCCTGCTGGGCGACGGTGCCACGTACATGACCGGCGAGGTCGTGTCCGTCGACGGCGGCGCGGCCGCCGTCAACACCGTCCGACCCTCGGGTGGGGCCGGGGCGTGGGATCCGCGCCCCGGCGACCTGCGGATGCACCCCGAGCTGGCAGCAGAGGAGTCCCCCCGATGAGCGAGCAGCGGACCGTCGGGTTCGTCGGCCTGGGCAACATGGGCGGCCGGATGACCCGCCGCCTGGTCGACGCCGGCTTCGAGGTCCACGGCTTCGACCCCCGGCCCGGTGCCGTGGAAGCCGTGGGCGCCGCGCCCGCGGGCTCCCCGGCCGAGGTGGCGGGGCGCGCGCAGGTGCTGCTGATGTCGCTGCCGGACAGCAAGGTCGTCGAGCCCGTCGTGCGCGGTGCTGACGGCCTGCTGGCCGGCGCGAGCGCCGGCGCCACGATCGTCGACCTGTCGACCGCGTCCCCGGCCTCCACCGAGAGGCTCTACGCCGAGGCCGCTGCGCAGGGCGTCCGCTACATCGACGCCGGCATCTCCGGCGGGGCCGCGGCGGCCGAGAAGGGCGTCCTGACGATCATGGCCGGCGGTGACGCCGAGGCTCTCGCCGGCATCGAGTGGGTGTGGAGCCCGATCGCCTCGCGGGTCTACCACCTCGGCGCCGCGGGTGCCGGGCACACCGCGAAGCTGCTGAACAACTTCCTCAACGCGGTCAGCCTCGCCGCCACCGCGGAGGTCATGGTCGCCGGGCGCAAGGCGGGCCTGGACATGGTCCAGCTGCTCGACGTGCTCAACTCCAGCAGCGGGGTCAACTTCGCCACACAGAACCGGTTCCCGAACATCGTGCGCGGTGACTACATGGAGGGTGGGCTGACCGGGCGGCTGATGACCAAGGACGTCGCGCTCTACGTCGACCTCGTCGGCCGGCTCGGTGTCCCGGCGCTCAACGCGTCGGGCCCGCTCGCCAGCTTCGGGCTGGCCGAGAACCTCGGCTACGGCGACCAGATCAGCAACCGGGTCGTGGACGCGATCGGCGACGTCTCCGGCGGCGTGCGCGTGCACGGTTCGAAGGAGGGCTGAGCATGCAGATCGTCCGCGGGCGGGCCGCAGGATCCGCCCCCAGCCAGTCCCGCACCGACACCTTCACGGGCACGGTGTGGGCCGATCCGGTGCTGCCGACCACCAACGGCAACACCATGAACTCCGTGACCTTCTGCCCCGGGGCGCGGACCTACTGGCACCACCACACCGGCGGCCAGATCCTCGTCGTCACCGCCGGTCGGGGCTGGGTCCAGTCGCTCGGCGAGCCGCCGCAGGTCATCCGTGCCGGGGACACGGTGTGGGTGCCGCCGGGGGAGCGGCACTGGCACGGCGGCACGGCCGACACGATCATGACCCATCTCGCCGTCTCGATCGGCCCCACCGTGTGGCTGGACGAGGTCGCCGAGGACGACTACCTGGCCGCGCTCAGCGTCGTGGCCGAGGAGGTGACCGCCCGATGAGCACGGAGCACAGTGCTGGACCCGGTGCCGTCGGCGCCCGGGAGCCCGACGCGCGCTATGAGCGCGGCCTGGCGATCCGCATGCAGGTGCTGGGGGAGGCCCACGTCGAGCGCTCTCTGGCGAACGTCAGCGAGTTCTCCCGGCCGGTCCAGGAGTTCGTCACCGCCGCCTGCTGGGGCGACATCTGGAGCCGGCCGGGGCTGGACCGCCGCACCCGTAGCCTGCTCAACCTGGTGATGCTGACGGCCCTGGGCCGCAACCACGAGCTGGGCGTGCACGTGAAGGGCGCCATCGCGAACGGCTGCACCGAGGAGGAGATCCAGGAGACCCTGCTGCAGACGGGCGTCTACTGCGGCGTGCCTGCCGCCCTGGAGTCCTTCCGGGTGGCCGAGCAGGTGCTCGGTGAGATCGCCGGGACCCGGAATGGCTGAGCCGCAGGGCCTGCCGGGCACCGTCGGGTTCATCGGCCTCGGCCGCATGGGCGAGCCGATGGTCCGCCGGCTCGCGGCCGCGGGCGTCACCGTTCGCGCGT
This sequence comes from Pseudonocardia xishanensis, assembly GCF_039541715.1. Classification (NCBI taxonomy): domain Bacteria; kingdom Bacillati; phylum Actinomycetota; class Actinomycetes; order Pseudonocardiales; family Pseudonocardiaceae; genus Pseudonocardia; species Pseudonocardia xishanensis. The sequence goes on along the minus strand of NZ_BAABGT010000067.1, from coordinate 50,541 downwards.
TCGACGCCGTGGCCCGCCTGCACCTGGCCGAGGTCGTCACGCTGGTGGACGAGGTCGCCGCGGTCGCCGAGGGCGCCGCGGTCGCCGAGGGCGCCGCGGTCGTCATCCTCATGCTGCCGGACTCGAACGTCGTCGAGGCCGTCGTGCACGGTGGCGACTCCGAGACCGGCCTGCTCGACGCGCTGGCGCCGGGCGCTGTGCTCGTCGACATGGGGTCGTCGGAGCCGCTGCGCACGCGCGCCCTGGCGGCGGAGACCGCCGCCCGGGACGTCGTGCTGGTGGACGCGCCGGTCTCCGGCGGGGTGACCGGCGCCGAGTCCGGCACCCTGACGATCATGGTCGGCGGCCCGGAGGAGACCACCGCCGGGCTCGCCCCGCTGCTCGGGGTGCTCGGCCGGGTCCGGCGCGTCGGGCCGGTCGGGGCGGGCCACGCGCTCAAGGCGCTCAACAACCTCATGTCGGCGTCGCACCTGCTGGCCAGCTCGGAGGCGCTGCTCGCCGGGCAGCGGTTCGGGCTGGACCCGGCCGCGATGCTGGAGGCGGTCAACGGCTCCAGCGGCCGCAGCGGCTCGACCGAGAACAAGTGGCCGAACTTCGTGCTCCCCGGGACCTACAACTCCGGGTTCGCGCTCAGCCTGATGCTCAAGGACATCCGCATCGCCCTCGGCCTCGCCGAGGCCACCGGGGCGCCCTCGGCGCACACCGCGCGGACCGTCGAGCTGTGGGCCGAGGCGTCGGCCGCGCTGGGGCCGGGTGCGGACCACACGGAGATCGTGCGATGGTTGCGGTCCATCGGGACGGGGGAAGGGGACTCGTGAACGCTGGCTCGCCCCCGGCCCTCGGCCGGCCGACGTGGTCCTCGGACCAGATCGGCCGCGTCGCCGCGCCGCTGCGCGAGCAGGTCGTGACCCTCGTCCGGGACGCGATCCTCGGCTTCCGGCTGGCTCCGGGCCAGCGTCTCGTCGAGCGCGAGCTCGTCGAGCAGATCGGCGTCTCGCGGGCCACCGTCCGCGAGGTGCTGCGCCAGCTCGCCGCCGAGGGCCTGGTGACGGTGGTGCCGCAGCGCGGCGCAATCGTCACCGCCCTCTCGGCGGACGACGCCGCGGACCTCTACGAGATGCGCGCCTCGCTGGAGGCGCTCGCCGTGCAGCGGTTCGTGCAGCGCGCCACCCCCGACCAGGTGGTGGCGCTGCGCGAGGCGGTCGCCGAGATCGAGCGCACCGCCGGCGTCGCCGAGTCGGCGGAGCAGCTGGCCGCCAAGGACCGCTTCTACGAGGTGCTCTTCCGCGGTTCGGGCAGCGAGCCGCTGCAGCAGACGCTTGCCGGGCTGCAGGCCCGGGTCCGGCTGCTGCGGGCCAGCTCGCTGTCCGAGCCCGGCCGACCGCGCGTGGCGGCCGCCGAGCTGGCCGCCGTCGTCGACGCCGTGGAGGCGGGTGACTCCGCGGCTGCCGCGGCGGCCTGCGTCCACCACATCCAGAGCGCGGCCCGCACGGCGCTCGCCCGCCTCGGCGCCGACGGCTGAGAAGACTTCCGTCCACCCGCCGAGCCGCCGGACCCCGCGGCTCACCCCTCGCACCGCCGTTCCCAGGAGGACCCGTGTCGACCACCGAGCAGACCCTCACCCCCGAGCAGCAGGAGATCAAGGACGAGTTCGTCCGGGTGCGGGGCACCTGGGGCGAGACCTGGCAGAAGATGCTGGAGCTCGATCCGGCCTTCGTGCGCGCCTACCTGCACTTCTCCGCGGTCCCGTGGACCGGGACCACGCACCTGGACCCGAAGGTCAAGGAGTTCGTGTACATCGCGGCGGACGCCGCGGCCACGCACCTCTACGTCCCGGGCATCCGCCAGCACATCGAGGCCGCCTACAACCAGGGCGCCACCACCCAGGAGATCATGGAGGTCCTCGAGCTGACCTCCACGCTGGGCATCCACGCCAGCAACATCGGCGTCCCGCTGCTGATCGAGGTCCTGGAGGAGGCGGGGCTGCGCGACGGCACCCCGCCGCTCGACGAGCGCCGCGAGAAGCTGAAGGCCGAGTTCACCGCCAACCGCGGCTACTGGCACTCCTTCTGGGACGGCCTGCTCGAGCTCGATCCCGACCTCTTCGAGGCCTACATCGAGTTCTCCTCGGTGCCGTGGAAGACCGGCACCCTGTCGCCGAAGGTCAAGGAGCTCGTCTACATCGCCTTCGACGCCTCGGCCACCCACCTCTACGTGCCGGGCCTGAAGCTGCACATGCAGAACGCGGTCGGCTACGGCGCCACGGCCGGGGAGATCATGGAGGTCCTGGCGATCGTGAGCGTGATCGGCATCCACGCCGCCACGACCGCGGCACCGATCCTCGCGGAGATCGCCGCCGAACGCGGCGCCTGACCCCCGCGCGGGAGAGGCCCTCCGGACCGCGGTCCGGAGGGCCTCTCCCGTCTCCCGGGGAGCCGGCTCAGGTGACCTGCTCGACGGGCGGGGTCACGGCGAACACCGCCAGCTGGGTGGCCACGAAGTCGTAATAGCCCAGCAGGACCACCAGCTCGAACAGGTCGCGCTCGCCCAGCACGGCCACCGCGGCGGCGTACTCGGCGTCGTCGAGGGTCTTCCGGTCGATGATCGCGAGGGTCGTCGCGAACACGGTCCGCTCATCGTCGGAGCGGAAGTCCGGCTCGGTGCGGGTGGCGAGACCGTCGATCTCGGCGTCCGTGAGCCCCGCGGCCCGGCCGGCCTGCCGGTGGGCGTAGATCTCGAATGGGCTCTCGCGGTGGAAGGCGTGCAGCAGGATCGCGATCTCGCGGGCCCGGTCGGACAGCTCGAGCTCGTACCGCACGGCGTAGCCGATCTTCTCCAGCACCCGGCCCAGCGGCGGGCTGAGCAGCCAGCCGTTGGGCGGGCCCATCAGGCCGCCCTCGGGGTGCACGAGGGAGAAGGCCGCGCCCGGGGCCGCGCGCTTCCCGGTGGCGAACCGGTCGTAGATCTCCACCTGCTCGGGGGTCAGGGTGTCCCGGGTCAGGCGGGCCAGGCGCTCGGTCATGGTGCTCCGTCCTCTCCACCGCCGGAGGCCGTCACACCGGCTCCCCTTCGACGGGCTCGTACCGGTAACCGCCGGCCGGGTCGGTGACGACCCGGCCGGGCGTGGACTGGGGGAAGTGCGCCGGGAAGAGCAGCACGTCCTGGTCGGCGATGTCCCGCAACAGCTCCAGGCGCGCCGTGCTCGCCCCGCACGCGTCGATGCAGTAGTCCGTGCTGCGCTCCGGAAAGGCCAGCTGCAGCGCGTGATGGACCATGTCGCCCGCGAACACCGCCCGGCGGCCCTGCGAGCGGACCTCGACCGAGACGTTGCCGGGGGTGTGCCCGGCGGCCGGGACCAGCCGCACCTCCTCGCAGATCCGCAGGTCCGGTTCGACGAGGTCGAGGACCCCGGCCGCCTGCAGCGGCAGGATGCTGTCCCCGATGTAGTCGCCGAGCCGCTCGACGTCCGACCCGGCCTGCGTGCCCGTCCAGTAGGCGAGCTCGGGGGCGGTGGTGAGGTACCGGGCGTTCGGGAACGCCGGCACCCACGCCGTGCCGTCGAAGCGGGTGGCGAACCCGACGTGGTCCACGTGCAGGTGGGTGAAGACGACGGTGTCGATCTCCTCGGGCGCCACCCCCGCCCGGCCCAGGGCGGCGAACCAGTCGTCGTCGCGGTGGTCGAAGACCGGGTTCGGCCGGTCCTTCCCGTTCCCGATCCCGGCGTCGACGAGCAGGGTCCGCTCCGGGGTACGGACGACGAACCCGCCCATGTCGACGACGACCCGCTCGCCCTCGCGGTACGGCGGCTGCCAGTACCAGGCCGTCTCGTCGACGGTCGTGAGGTCCAGGTCCGGGAAGAACCGCAGCGGGTGCACCCGGTAGTGGAACTGCACGACGGGCACGACCGTGACGGCGCCGACGCGGAACCGCCGCTCCGCGGTGGCGCCGTCCCGGGGCCGCGCGACGGGTGGCGCGATCACTGCGGCACCGAGACCTTCCGGATCCCCACCCGGTGCAGCAGCTTCGTCACCACCAGGTACTTCAGGTGGGCACCCGGCCACTGCGTGATGTTCTTGCCGCCCTCGGAGTGGTAGTAGTTCCGGCAGCCGGACTCCATGGCGGAGGCCTTCTTGGCGATCTGCCCGTCGATCCACTTCACCCAGCGCTGCTGCATCCGCTCGTCGGTGTCGACGTAGCCCGGGCCGGACTCCAGCCGGCGCACGGCCTTCGCCGCGACCTCGGCCTGCCGCTCCAGCTGGGCGATGATCGAGAACCCGCCGTTGGTGTTGGGGCCGTAGAGGATGAAGAAGTTCGGGAAGCCGGACACGGTGATCCCGAGGAAGGCCGAGGTCCGGTCCGCCCACGCGTCGTGGATGGAGCGCTTCTCCAGGCCGCGGACGTCGATGTTCGACAGGAACCGGGTGGGCTGGAAGCCGGTGCTCATCACGAGCACGTCGATCTCGTGCTGCACGCCGCGGGAGTCCACGAGGCCCGTCGGGGTGACCGAGGTGACCGGGTGCGGCACCAGGTCGACGTGCGGCTGGTTGAGGGCGTCGTAGAAGGTCGACGCCAGCACGGGCCGCTTGCAGCCCCACGGGTAGTCGGGGGTGACGGCCTCGCGGGTCGCCGGGTCGGTGACCGTCGAGTTGATGTACTCGACGCACGCCTCGCGCTTGCGGTCCTGCGCGTGGCTGGTGGCGTCGTACGCCTTGAACCGCACCACGGACTGGTAGAAGAGGTAGCCGCGGTGCAGCCACTGCGCGCCCGGGACGTGCTTGTAGACCCAGCGCTCGCGGTCGGTGAAGGCCCGTTCCTTCTTCGGCTCCACCCAGCCCGGCTCGCGCTGGAAGACCAGCAGCGACTCGACCTCCGGGGTGATGCCGGGGACCACCTGCGCGGCGGTCGACCCGGTGCCCACGACGGCGGCGCGCTTCCCGCTCAGCTCCACGTCCTGCGGCCAGCGCGAGGTGTGGAACTTCGTGCCCTCGAACTCGTCGAGACCGGGCCAGTCCGGGTAGTTCGGCACGCTGAGCAGGCCCAGCGCGGACACGACGACGTCGAAGGTCTCGGTGTCGCCGTCCGCGGTCGTGACCGTGTAGTGGTGCTCGGCCTCGTCCCAGACGACGTCGGTGACCGCGGTGTTGAGCCGGATGTGCGGCCGAAGCCCGAAGTGGTCGACGATCTCGTTGGCGTACTTGAGCAGGTCCGGCTGCCGGGCGTGCGTGGTCTTCCAGTCGTAGCGCCAGAAGGAGAAGCTGTAGGCGTGCGAGGGGATGTCGACCTCGCAGCCGGGGTAGCGGTTGTCGTACCAGGTGCCGCCGACGTCCGGCGACTTCTCGAAGATGACGAACGACGCCGCCGTCATCTGACGGAGCTTGATCGCGGCGGCGATCCCCCCGAAACCGGCACCGATGATGCCGACCCGGACCGTCCGGCGGGGAACCCTACGTCGAGTACTCACCCTCATTGTGTCCTTCGCTCTATGCCGACGCGGCCGGCGCGGCGTCGCTGCCCGCCGTGTCCTGCGCTGTGTTCCCGGCTGTGTTCCCGGCCGCGTCCTCGGGGGCGTACGCGTTCTTCTCGCGGAGCACCTGCTCCGCCTGCCGGAACGCCGACATCGCCGCGGGGGCGCCGCAGTAGGCGGCGGAGTGCAGCATCAGCTCCTGGATGTCCTCCACGGTGCAGCCATTGACCAGGGCGGCGCCGACGTGCGAGTCGAACTCGACGGGACGGTTGAGCGCGATGAGGATGCCGAGTGTCACCAGGCTGCGGGTCCGGCGGTCCAGGCCGGGCCGGCTCCACACGTCGGCCCAGACGGCGCCCGCGATCCAGTCCTGGATCGGGCGCTGGAAGTCGTTGGCGTTGGTGTAGTTCTGGTGGACGAGCTGCTCGCCGAAGATCGCCCGCCGCACCTCCAGCCCACGGTCCACACCGGCGTCGCCCGGCTGTCGCATCATCAGTTGCCTCCCTGCTCCAGCAGCGTCCTCGCGTTGCCGCCGACCATCGCCCTGACGTCGTCGGCCGGCACGCCGTGATCGAGCAGCCGCCGGACCATCCGGCGGTACCCGGTGACCGGCAGGATGTTGCCGGCCTGCCCGAGGTCGGAGGAGAAGATCGTGCCGCCGACGCCGCACTCGTCCAGGTAGGGCTGCAAGGCCTCCTGGGTGAGCGGCGACGCCGGCCGGTTGACGGCCAGCGCCAGGCAGTGCTCGATCAACGCCCCCTGCCGGGCCCACTCGCCGCACCGCTGCGCGGACGCGCCGACGATGAAGGTCGGGTGGCTGATCACGATGCGGTGGATCCCGGCGGCGCGCGCACCCGCGACCAGCACGTCGATTTCGGGGGCGGAGAGGTGCCCGCAGTTGAGCACCGCCTCCTCCGCCGCGATGATCTCGAGGATCTCCTGTGCCACGGGCAGCAGCCGGCCCGCGTCGTCCAGGATCGGCAGCGGCTCGTGCTCGAGCAGCGCCATGCTGCTCGTCGGGAACCGGCTGTCGTGGTGGTCGTGGTGGAACTGGATGTGGGCCGCCGACGAGATCGTCGGGAACCACACCACGCGGCCGCCCAGCTTCAGGATCAGCTCGACGATGTACGGGTTGAGCCCGCCGACGGTCCGGTTCAGCGCGACCCCGCTGTACACGTCGATCGGCAGCTCCGCGAGACCGGCGTCGCGCAGGGCGAGGACGTCGGTCTGCATGCTCAGATGATGCGACTTGACGACCATCGCCGAGAAGCCCGCGGCCGCGGCGTCCCGGGCGGCGCCGAGGATGCCGATCCGCCGGGGAAAGGGGCTCGGCCCGGGGTGGACGTGCAGGTCCACCGCCCCGACCAGCAGCTCGTCGACCTCCGGGTCGGGCTCGCGCAGATCCGCGTCGAGGACGGCGGTGCTGCTCACGCGGCCTCCCCGACGACGAAGGCCTGGGCCCCGACCTCCCACGCGGCCCGCACCCGGTCGCCGACGCCTACCCGCACCGCCTCGTTCGACGGCAGGACCGCCGCCCCGACACGGCCGTCCGGCAGCACGAGGTCGATCCGGGAGACCGGGCCGAGCCGGGACACGTCGGTGACGGTCGCGCCGACCGAGTTCCAGCCGGCGGGGACGTCCGACGCCGGGTAGACGCGCATCCGCTCGGGGCGCACGACCAGCACCGCGTCGGCCGGGCGGTCGTCGGTGGCGGCGCGCCACTTCTCGTCCTGCCAGCCGTAGGTCTGCGGGTCCGCCCAGGCGCCCGCGAAGACGTTCGCCTCGCCGAGGAAGTTCGCCACGAACAGCGTGCCCGGGTCGTCGTACAGCTCGGCGGGCCTGCCGACGCGGTCGATCCGCCCGTTGTTGAAGACGGCGATGGTGTCCGACAGGAACATCGCCTCCTCCTGGTCGTGCGTGACGAACACGAAGGTCAGGCCCACGTCCTGGTGCAGGCTCTTCAGCTCCGCCTGTAGCGACTGGCGGAGCTTGCGGTCCAGGGCACCCAGCGGCTCGTCGAGCAGGACGAGCGAGGGGGAGAAGACCAGCGCGCGGGCGAGCGCCACGCGCTGCTGCTGGCCGCCGGACAGCTGCGCCGGCCGGCGGTGCTCCATCCCGCCGAGCCCGAAGCGCTCGAGGATGTCCAGGACGAGCGTGCGGACCTCGGCCTTGGTCTTGTTGCGCTGGCGCAGCGGGTACGCGACGTTGTCGAACACCGTCATGTGCGGGAACAGCGCGTAGTTCTGGAAGACCATCCCGAAGTTGCGCCGGTGCGGGGCGACCCGGGTGAGGTCGTTGCCGTTGAGCAGGATCGCGCCGGACGTGGGCTCCACGAACCCGGCGATCATGTTCAGCGTGGTGGTCTTGCCGGAGCCCGACGGCCCGAGCAGCGTGATGAACTCACCGGACTCGATCGCCAGGTCGATCCCGGCGACGGCCGGTGCGTCCGACCCGTACTGCTTGACGAGGTCCTGGATCTCGATGCGGCCCTGCGCGGTCGTCGCGGTCGTGGCCTCGGTGATCGTCGTGGTCGTCATGCCTTGCCACCGGCTCCCTGTCGTTTCCTGTTCATCCAGCCGAACTGCACGAGCAGCACGACGGCGCTCACGACGACCACCAGGACCGTCGAGGCCGCGGAGATCGTGGGGTCCGCCGCCTCGACGACGGCGTTGAACATCTGCACGGGCAGCGTGACGTTGCCCGGGCCCTGCAGCAGCAGCGCGATCACCAGCTCGTCGAACGAGGCGACGAAGGCGAACACCCCGCCCGCGACGATCCCCGGCAGGATCAGGGGGAAGGTCACGGTGCGGAACACGGTGGCCGGGGTCGCCCCCAGGCTCAGCCCCGCGGTGGTGAGCGAGCGGTCGTAGCCCTGCAGCCGGGCAAGGACCGCGATCAGCACGAACGGCACGGCCAGCGCGGTCTGCCCCAGCACCAGCCCCAGCAGGGTGCCGCTGAGCCCGAGCCGCAGGAAGGTGCCGTAGAGGGCCAGCGCGATGAGGATGTTCGGGACGATGAGCGGCGCGCTGAACGCCGCGGTCCCGAGGGCGCGCAGCCGCTTGCCGAGCCGGACCAGGCCGAAGGCGGCGCAGGTCCCGATCACCACCGCGAGGGGGGTGGCGAACGCCGCGACCTGCAGCGACACGAACACCGCGTCCCGCCACTCGGACGCCTGGACGAGGTTCTCGTACCAGCGCAGGGACCAGGTGTCCGGCGGGAACTGGAAGGTCGTCCCGCCCGACAGGCTCATCGGGATGAGGAACAGCGTGGGGATCGTCAGGAAGCCGGCGACCAGCCAGACCACCACGCCCAGGAACGGTCGGGTCCTCACGGCATCGCTCCCTTCGGGAGACCGGCCGCGGCACCGGGGCCGCCGCCACCCGGGGGCCGGGCCTGACGGCGGGCGGCGCGTTCGGAGACCTGGCGGCTCAGCAGCAGCATCGCCATGGTCACGATGAGCAGGAAGATGCCGATCGCGTTCGCCCCGGCGAAGTCGAGCACCTGCTCGACCCGGGCCATGATCAGCTGGGCGATCAGCGTCTGCTGCGGCGAGCCGAGCAGCGCGGGCGTCACGTAGAAGCCCAGGGACAGGATGAAGACGAGCACGCCGGAGGCGACGACGCCCGGCATGGACAGCGGCAGGTAGATCTGCCGGAAGGCCCGCAGCCGGGTGGCGCCGAGGCCCTGCGCGGCGTCGAGCAGCCGGCGGTCGATCTGGTCGAGCCGGGCGTAGAGCGGCAGGACGGCGAAGGGCAGCAGCACCTGCGTCATCGCGATCAGGACCGCCGGGGTGGTGCCCAGCAGCGGGTAGTCGATGCCGAAGGTCCCGGACAGGAACCTGTCCACCAGGCCGTTGCGCTGGAACAGGATCATCCAGCCGAAGTTCTTGGCGAGCGCACTCGTCCAGAACGGGATCAGCACGATCGTGAACAGGATGGCCCGGGTGCGCGGCCCGCAGACCGTCATGGCGAGGGCGAAGGGGTACGCCATGATCAGGTCGAGGACCGCCACGCCCAGCGCCACCAGCAGGGTCCGCAGCAGGACCCGCAGGGTGTAGCCGTCGGTGAACAGGCTGAGGTAGTTGTCGAGGCCGAGGCTCGGCTCGGTCACGCTGACCACGACGATCCGCACCAGCGGGTACACGAAGAGCAGGCCGCAGGCGACGATCGCCGGGACGAGCAGGATCAGGGTGGCGAGCCGGGACCCGGACGCGCGCTCCGTGGTGCGGGCACGGACGGCGGCCGGGCGGCCGGCCTGCAGGACGGCGGTCACGTGCGGACCGTCCGCGGCGGGGCGGCGCCGCGGTGGCCGGCGCCGTGGAGGGTCCAGGGCGGGATGGTGTGCATGTCGTCGGCTCCGCGAGGGGATGGGGACGGATGGTCGGTCGAGCGGGTGCCGGCCGGGGGAGCGCCCCGGCCGGACCTCAGCTCGGGGTGATCCGGGCGGCGGCCTCCACCAGATGGTCGGTGACCATGTCGTCCTCGTTGTCCGGCATGAACACGGAGAGGCCGATCACGGCGAGGGTGGCCACGATGGTGCCGTCGGAGGACAGGACCGGCGCGGCGATCGTCTTGAAGCCGCCGCTGCCGTAGACGTGGATGGAGGTCAGGACCCCGCCGACGGCCTTGAGCCCCTCGTCCTCGATCACCCGCAGGTGACCGCCTGCCGGGGGACGGCCGGTGCGGGCCAGCTTGTGGTAGGCCGCGAAGACCTTGGACTGGGCGGCGTCCGGCGGCAGCGACCGCCCGACCTCCACGGAGATCGTGGTGATCCGGCTGCTGTCCGGCACCACCCGGGCGATCACCGGGGCGCGGCCGCCCCACACGCTCAGGACGGCGGTGTTGCGGATCGCCCGACAGAGCTCCTGCATGACCGGGCCGGCGGCCTCGAGCACCCCGAGCCGGGACAGCGCGAGGGTGCCGAGCCGGGCGAGCACCGGGCCGAGCTCGAAGGTGGTGGCGTCCCGCCGGCGGAGCAGCCCGCCCCGCTCCAGCGAGACGAGATACCGATGAGCGGTCGACCGCCCGACACCGAGCACCTTGGCGGTGGTCTGGGTGTCCAGGGTGGTGGCTTCGGGTTCGAGGCACTCCAGGAGCGACACCACACGGGCGATGACCTGGATGTCTCCTCCGGAGCCTTCGCTCTCGGGTGGCACCGGGGCTTCCGACTTCCCCATACGGACCTCCGCTACGTCGCGTATTCCGGTATGAGCGTCGCACAATACGCGACACCGATGGACGGTAGTTGAGGCGGTCCGTGCCCGTCAATGCTCGTCAGGACATCTTTGTCAGACAGTCAGACGATAGCAGGTACGGTGACCCGGTGCACGCACTGGTGCGTCGCCCGACGAGGACTGGAGGAAGTGCGATGACGGTGGAACGGGAACGGGTCGCCCTGGTGACGGGTGCGGCCGGCGGGGTCGGCGGTGCCCTGGTCGAACTGCTCGCCGCGCGCGGGTACGCGGTCGTCGCGACGGACATCTCGCCCGACGTGGAGGGCCTCGCGGAGAAGCTCGGCGCCTCCGGCGGGACCGTCCTGCCGCTGGTGGCCGACGTGGCCGACAGCGCGTCCGCGGAGCGGTCCGTGGCCGCCGCCGAGCGCGAGTTCGGCCGGCTCGACCTGCTGGTCAACAACGCGGCCCGGTTCCTGCGGCGGCCGATCGTGGAGACGGCCGACGAGGACTTCGACCGGCTGCTGTCCACGAACGTGCGGGGAGCCTTCGTGCACTCCCGCGCGGCCGTGGAGCCGCTCGCGTGCACCCGCGGCGCGATCGTGAACGTGACGTCGATCTCCGGGCTGGTCGGCATGCCGAACCAGTCCGTGTACGCGATCACGAAGGGCGCGCTCGTCCAGCTGACCCGCCAGCTGGCCGTGGAGCTCGCGCCGCGGGGGATCCGGGTGAACGCCGTGGCTCCCGGCGCCATCGACACCGAGTTCATCGCCGAGGCCCGCGCGGCGGATCCCGATCCCGCGGCCACCGCGGCGGCCGTCGTCGCCCGGCACCCGCTGGGCCGGATCTCCACCGCCGAGGACATCGCCGAGGCCATCGCGTTCCTGGCCTCGCCCGCGGCGGGCGGGATCACCGGCACCATCCTGAGCGTGGACGGCGGGTACGTCGCCCAGTAGTCGGCGCACCGACCGACCGGTCCCGTGCGGGCCGTGCCCGGCGACGAGCGTCGCCGGGCACGGCCCGGGGGAGCGGTCAGCCGACCTGCCAGGCCGTCCACTTCTGCGTGATGTCCGTGGAGTTCTGCGCCCAGTAGGTCGGGTCGAGCAGGCTCACCGTGCCCTTGCCCTGGCCGACGAACGGGTTGAACAGCTTGCCGTTCGTGCTGAACTCGATCGTGTTCGGGTCGACGTCGCTGCGGACGGGGGTCAGCCCGCTCAGCGCCGCGTACTTCTTCAGGTTCTCCGGCTCCTGAGTGAACTCGAGGGCCTGCTTGGCCGCCGCCGCGTTGGGCGAGCCCTTCGGCACCACGAAGGAGTCGAAGTCCCAGCTGGTGAAGTCCCACACCGGCGCGAGCGTGCCGCCGCTGTCCTGGATGATCCCCAGCCGCCCGTTGAGGGTCAGCGTCATCGTGGCCTGCTTGTTCACCAGGCTCTGCTGCACCGCGGTGAACGACGGCGCGAAGATGATGTCCTGCTTGATCGTGCTCAGCTTGGCCAGTGCCCGGGTGACGTCGAGCGGGTAGAGCCTGTCCGGCGCCACGCCGTCGGCGACCAGGGCCGCCTCGACGATCCCGCGCGGGGTGCCGCCGAAGAAGACCCGCTTGCCGGGGAACGTCCTCGTGTCGAAGAAGTCCTTGATGGACGTCGGCACCGTTCCCTTGTAGACGGTCGTGTCGTAGGCCATCACGGTGGCGTACTTGACCGCCGGCACGGAGCAGTCGGTCGTGGTGCCCGGGGGCACCAGGTCGGTCTTGTACTTCGACAGGTCGATGGACTCGAAGAGCCTGCCGCAGTACTGCTTCGCCAGGTAGGAGCCGGTGTGGACGACGTCCCAGATGGTCTTCTGGGCCTCGACCATGGTCAGCAGCTGGCTGATGTAGTTCAGCGACGTGACGTTGTCGAACTTGGCGCCGGTCCTGGCCGTGAAGGGCTCCTGGAAGGCCTTCTTCTCGTACTCGGTGGCGTCACCACCGGTGGTCTGCCAGGTGATGGTCGTGGCCGGGCCGGCCGTTCCGGCGGGGTCCGCGGCCGGCGCCGACCCGCACGCGGCGGTCGCCAGGACGGTGCTTGCAACGGCCGCGACCAGGAGGTGCTTGGTCCTCATGCACCCTTCTCCTCTGCGTTGAGTGATCGAGTGTGGCGCCGACGGCCCGCCGGTCGTCCGGTCGTCCGCGAACGGGTCGCGCGCGTCGCCGATCGGGTGGTCGGCGCCGGACGGGTCGCCCGGTCGGAAGCCGATTCTGATGAGTCGCGTATAGCGGGACGCTCGTCGCGCCATGCGCGACGAAGCGTTGCGGACCGTAGCTGCGCTCACGGCGCCCGGTCAACCCCGGGTGGCCCGGACGTGCGGAGTCGATCGCCGGAATCGATACAGAAGGCGTCTCTCGCGGGTTCGGCTTGCGCAATCGAATCGTCAGGGTGCAACCTGCATCGCGAACAGGCTGTTCGGGAAACGAACAACGCGAGGCGGAGACGCCCCGCAGCCAGCGCGCCGATTCGATGGAGATTCGCCACCCATGGCTTCCTTCCGTGAGCTTTTCCGGTCCTCGGACGGGCCGGTCCTCGGGACCTTCGTGAAGATCCCGGCACTGGAGATGGCGGAGATCCTCGGCGAGGCCGGCTTCGACTTCGTCGTGATCGACACCGAGCACGCGCTGCTCTCGGTCCGCGACGTGTACTCGCTGGTGGTCGTCTACTCCCGGATGGGGGTGGCGCCGCTGGTCCGGATCACCGACCACGGCTACGGGGACGCCCAGCGCTACCTCGACGCCGGGGCCGCCGGCGTCCTCGTGCCGCACGTCTCGAACGGGCGGCAGGCCGAGGCCACGATGCGCCAGCTCCTGTTCCCGCCGGAGGGCACCCGCGGCATGGGCTACGCCTCCCGCGCGGGCCTGTGGGGTGCGCTGCCCGGCGGCCCGGCCGAGTACGTGCGGGCCGGCCGGGACGAGGTCGCCCGGATCGCGATGGTCGAGGAGGCCGAGTCCGTCGAGGACCTGCCGGCGATCCTCGCCGCCGCTGGCGTCGACGCGATCTTCGTCGGGCCCGGCGACCTCTCGCTGTCGCTCGGGGTGCCCGCCACCTCGCCCGTCGTCCACGAGGCGGTCACCCGGTCCATCGGCGCCGCGGTCGAGGCCGGGGTCCCGGTCGGGACCGTGGTCCAGGGCGCCGACCAGATCCGGCTGCGCGCCGAGCAGGGCTGCTCGTTCCTGCTCGTCGGCAACGACACCGGGCTGTTCGGCTCGGCCGCGCGCACCGCCACCGCGACAGCCCGCACCGCGCTCGCCGAGCTCACCGCCGCCGCCACCACCCGCTGACGAGGAGGATTCACCCGCATGGCCTACGCCAAGGACGACCTGCGCTCCGTGCTCGCGGCCCCCGCCGGGAAGCCGAACACCGGCGCGCCCATCTCCGCGCCGCAGTTCCTGGACTTCTCGGTCACGCCGCCGGACGTGCAGAGCGGCTCCGGGACCAACCAGTGGATCTCGCGCGGCCAGAACTTCGTCCTGATCTACACCGAACCGGCCGCGGGGGACCTCGTCTGGAAGGCCACCCTCGGCACCGAGCAGGTCCTGCTGCTGATCGACGAGCACAGCGCGATCACCGGCACCGCGGGCGACGAGACCCACGAGGTCTCCGGGCCCGCCCTGGTCGTGGTCCCGCCCGGCGAGAGCGCGATCACGAGCACCGGCACCGGTCCCGTCGTCCAGCTGATCGAGTCCGGGGAGACGGAGTGGGCGGCGAAGGCCTCGAACGCCGCCGCCTACGCCGAGCCGGATGCGCACGTGGCCCCGCTCGAGCCGTGGCCCGAGCCGGTCGGCGGGTACCGGTGGCGGACCTACCTGATGTCCGACGTGCCGGAGGACCCGAAGCGGTTCGGCCGACTGTTCCGCACCCGGTCCTTCATGGTCAACTTCCTGAAGGCCGGCACCGGGCCGCGTGACCTCTCGAAGATGTCGCCGCACTTCCACGACGACTTCGAGCAGGCGAGCCTGGTCGTCGCGGGCACCTACGTCCACCACATCCAGACGCCATGGGGGACCGACGGGCGGCAGTGGCGCCCGGAGGACCACGCCCTGGTGGGCAGCCCGTCGCTGGCGATCATCCCGCCGCCGACCGTGCACACCTCGCAGGGCGTCGGCTGGCGGGCGAACCATCTGATCGACATCTTCTCCGGCCCGCGCCACGACTTCTCGGCGCGGCCCGGATGGGTACTCAACGCCGAGGAGTACCCGGCCCCGGCGGCCGGCTGATCCCGCCCGCCGGGCCACCCACACACTGCCTCAGGCTCCGCCCACCCCCTCCCAAGGAGATCCCATGTCCGTGAGCACCTCGGACCCCGACTTCCGCGTCCGGCGGCGGCGGGCGATCCTGAGCGCCTGGGCCGGCTTCGCCGTCGACTCGTACTCGATCTACATCGTGTCGTCGGTGCTGTTGCCCGCGCTCGTCTACTTCCAGGGCGACATCTCGGCCGAGGGCAAGGCCATCTTCGCCGGCCTGACGCTGGCGACGACACTGCTCGGCCGCCCGCTCGGCGGCATCATCTTCGGGCACTTCGCCGACAAGATCGGCCGGGCGCGGGTCGGCTCGGTCACGATCTACGGCTTCGGCACGATCTCGCTGCTGATCGCGTGCCTCCCCGGCGCCGAGCTGATCGGCGCGGTCCCGGCGATGGGCCTGCTGCTGTTCCTGCGGTTCGTCGAGGGCATCTTCCTCGGCGGCGAGTACACCGCCGCCACGCCGATGGCGCTCGAGTACGCCCCGCCGGCCCGCCGCGGTCTCGTCGGCGCGGTGATCCAGTGCTCCGCCTCCGGTGGCCCGCTGCTGGTCGCGGCCGCGATGGCGGTCGTGCTGCTGATCGCCCCGAGCGGTGACATCAACTCGCCCTACGTCCAGTGGGGCTGGCGCCTGCCGTTCGTGCTCGGCTTCGTGATGTCCTTCGTGATCGCCTGGTTCCTGCGCCGCAAGGTCGAGGAGTCGACGATCCAGCAGGAGGTCAGGGCCCAGGAGGGCGAGCACACCACCTCCGCGCTGCGCCGCGTGCTCAAGGGCAAGTCCGGCCGGGCCTTCGTCCAGGCCTGGGTGATCATGACCGGCATCTTCTTCACGGTGAACCTCACCGGCAGCGTGCTGAACCAGTTCCTGCTCGGCAACGAGGGCTTCACCCCGGCGGACCTCGCCAACACCCAGCTGATCGTGTCGGTGTTCGGCATGGCGTCCTACATCGTCGCCGGCTTCTTCAGCGACAAGATCGGCCGCAAGAACGTCCTCTTCATCGTCATGGGGGCGAGCCTCGTCTGCTACCCGATCCTGATCTCGGTCATCGGGTCGAACGTCGGCTTCGGCTGGGGCACGCTCACGCTGCTCGCGATCGGCATCCACATCCTCAACGCCGCGCCGCTGGGCGTGCTGCCGGCCTACATCAACGAGCGGTTCGCGACCAGCGTCCGGTCCACCGGCTGGGGCGTCGCGTACAGCACCGCGGTCATCATCCCGGCCTTCTTCTCCTACTACATGGTGTGGCTGAGCGCGCTCGTGCCCTTCGCCTGGACCGCCGGCATCCTGGCCGTCCTCGGCGCGGTGATCGTGCTCGCGGCCACCGCGGCCGGTCCCGAGACCAAGGGCATCGACCTGCGCGTCGCCGGCACGGACGACGACCAGGCCCCGGCGGGTGGGACGGTCGGCTCGGAGCCGTCCGTCGCGAGCGGGACGTGACGGTCCGCATGACGACCTCCGTGACCCGCACCGCCGTCCCCAGCTACGCCGAGCTGCGGGAGCGCACCGACGCGCCCGCAGGCTCGTCGTGGGGCCTGTTCGGTCCGGTCGACCAGCTCGGGATGCTCAACTTCCTCACCGAGGAGCGGACCGCCGCCGCGGCCGGCCTGGTGAAGCGGGGTGCCACGTTCAACCTGGACTACCCGCTCAACACCTTCGTGCCGAGCCTGGCGGGCACCCGCCCGCCGACGGAGCACCGCATCTTCGCCAACAACCCGAACCACCGCGACGACTGGGTGGACTCGTTCTACCTGCAGTCCACCTCGCAGGTCGACGGGCTGCGGCACATCCGGCATCCGAAGCACGGTTTCTACGGCGGGGTGCCGGACGAGAACGTCGACGTGGGCAAGCCGGACCTGGGCATCCAGCTGCTGGCCGAGAAGGGCATCGCCGGCCGCGGTGTCCTGCTCGACGCCGTGGCGTACTTCGCGAGCATCGGCGAGCCGCTGGAGTTCGGGACGATGCGCCGCATCACCCCGCAGGACCTGGACGCGATCGCGGAGTTCGGCCGGGTGCGCGTCCGGCCCGGCGACATCGTGCTGCTGCACACCGGGTACTCCGCGGAGTGGGTGCGGCTCACCCCCGAGGAGCGCCTCGCCCGCCGCGGCACCGGTGGCACCGGCCTCGACCAGTCCGAGGACATGCTGGCGTGGCTCTGGGACCACCAGGTCGCGATGATGGCCGCGGACAACGGCGGCCTGGAGTCCTTCCCGGTGCGCACGGACTCCGGCTGGGTGGACCCGGACGAGCCGCTGCCCGAGCGCGGGCCCTCGCACAACGGCATGATGCACCGCCCGATCATCGCGCTGCTCGGCCTGATCATCGGCGAGCTCTGGAAGCTCGACGAGCTGGCCGCGGACTGCGCCGCGGACGGCGTCTACGAGTTCCTGCTCACCGCCAAGCCGCTGAACCTCCTCGGTGGCGTCGGGTCCCCGCCCAACGCCATCGCCGTCAAGTAGCCCCGAACGCACGCCGAAAGGGAACACCCCTCATGACCCAGACCGCCAACGCCCTGTGGGACGAGACGATCGAGCCCGACCGCTTCGTCCCCGACGCCGAGGCCGACGGGTTGCTCGTCGGAGCCGTGGACCTGCACACCCACCCCGGCCCGAGCCCGTTCCCGCGGCGGATGTCCATCCTGGACGCGGCGGTGGACGCGGCGACGGTCGGCTTCAGGGCCCTCGTCGCCAAGTCCCACCACCACAGCATGCAGACCGACATTCTCGCGCTGGGCCCGGCCGGGCTGGACGACATCGGGGTGAAGGTGTTCGGCGGCGTGGCGCTCAACCGCACGGTCGGCGGGCTCAACCCGTACGCCGTCGAGCTGGCGCTGCGCATGGGCGGCAAGGTCGTGTGGTTCCCGACGATCTCGTCGACGGCCCACATCGAGTACCACAAGCACGACCACGGCACGGGCTTCCCGGTCTCGGGGATCCCGTTGCGGGACAACGAGCCGATCAGCATCCTCGCCGAGGACGGCACGCTGCTCCCGGAGGCGCAGGACATCCTGGCGGTCATCGCCGCGGAGTCCGCGGTGCTCAACTGCGGGCACCTGCCCGCCGCCGAGATCGACGTGCTGATCCCGGCGGCGCTGGCCGCGGGGGTCGAGCGGATCGTCGTCAGCCATCCGGAGTTCGTCGTCGCGGCCGAGCCGGAGCGGGTCGGTGAGTGGGCCCGCCAGGGTGCCTACGTCGAGCACTGCCTCGCGATGCTCACCGGCCGCGTGCCGAAGGCGGCACCGGTCCAGGAGATCGCCGCGTTCCTGGCCGCGGCCGGGCCCGGCCGGACGATCATCTCGTCGGACCTGGGGCAGAAGGGCAATCCGCTGCCGGTCAGCGCCTACCGGCGGATGGTGCGGGCGCTGCTCGACGCGGGCACCGCCGAGGACGACATCCGTTCCATGGTCGGCGGCAACGCCGGCCAGCTGCTGGGCCTGTGATCCAGGCACATCCCGGTACACTCGCGGCCTGGCCGACACGGGCGGGCCGCGACGTACCCGCCGAGGAGGAGCGTTGACCAACGCCTCGGGCGGGACCGGTGACATCCAGGCGGTCCAGCGTGTCGGACAGCTGCTGGCGCTCTTCACGATCGACCGGCCCCGGCTGTCGGTCGCGGAGGCCGCCGCGATCGTCGGGATGAACCGGAGCACGGTCAGCCGCTACTTCGGCTCGCTCGTGCTGGTGGGTTTCCTGGAGCGCACCGTCGAGGACCCGACGGTCTACGTTCCGGGCCCACTGCTCGTCCAGCTCGGCGCGGTGGCGCAGGGGCAGCGCCGGGTCCTCGACCTGGCGCCGCCCCACATGCGCCGGCTGTCCCGGGAGACCGGGCTGACGGTCGTGCTCTCGCTGTGGGGCGCGGCCGGCCCGGTCGTCTCCCTCGTCACCGAGATCGGCACCAGCCCGATCCTGGTGACGGTGCGGGTCGGCGCGCTCCTGGACCTGGACTCGGCTCAGGGCAAGCTCTTCCTGCGCTTCGCCAAGGACCAGGAACCCACGGCCCGGTACCTGGCGGGGCTGGATCCGGTCCAGCGGCGCCGGATGGAGACCGAGGTCGCGGGTGTGGGCGCGGCGGGCCTGGCCCGCGCGCCCGCCCCGATGCACATGTCGATACTGGCCGGCCCGGTCTTCGACGACCACGACATCGCGGCCACCATCGCCGTGGTCGGTATGCCGGCGGACGAACCGAAGACCGTTGCCGCCCTGCACCGTGCCGCCTACCGGATCACCACGGACATGGGCGGTGCGGGTCACTGGCGGGCCCTGATGCCCGTCGGGACAGCGGACGCGGCACGGGACTCCGAGGAGTCGGAAGCCTCCTGACCGCCTCTCGGAGGGCGCGGCCGCACGCAGTCGTGCGCGGGTGCTCGACTGCGGGGCCGCGGACGTCGAGCCTGTTCACGGGTCCGTGCAGAGTCGAGCGGGCTGGTTGCGCCGGGAGGGCGCACGGAACTCGAAGGTGCGCGCGGTGGCCTCGTCGAAGCCCCGCCGCGGCCATGTACTCGTCTCACAGCTCACGCTGCCCGCCGTCGAGAGAGCAGTGCGTTCATGTCGTGAGGCAGACACCGCTTCTACGAGGTCGACACGTCGACCACACCGGGATCGGCGGCCGGATCCGGCCCGCGTAGGCGGTGCAGGCCTCGACGAGCGCGAGGGGGGCGTCGCCGTCAGGATGCGGCCGGTCATGCCGCCGGCGTGGAGCTCGACGTCCATGCCCTCGGCGGAGCGCATGTCGAAGACGCTGTACGGGTGATCTGGACGGCGATGATGACAGGTGTCCGCCGCGGCGAGCTCTGCGCAGTGAAGGTCGAGTCGGTGGACTTCACCCCGGGCCGCAAGACCCTCTGGTTTGAGCGAGCGATCCGCCGGGAGTCCGGCTGGGGCTGGGGCAAGGGCGAGCTAAAGATCCCGCGCCGTCCAATTCCTGGTGCCGATCTGGGTCGGCGAGCAGTGAGCCTTTGCCAACCTGGTGGACGGGCAGGTCAGGGCGCATGCGGCGTGGCGTGACCTCGAATGGGTGAAGCTCCTGGTAGACGGGCGATTGCCTAGATCAATCCGCCTGATCAGGAGCTTCGAGTGTTGTCCTACCCGTCCGGGATGACCGTGTCCAGCCGTGCCCTCGGCGTGCTCGCCGACGCGCTGCGAGCGCACCGCAACAAGCGCCGAACCCGCTGGCGCAAGCTTCCCGCCGGCCGCCAGGCCCTCCTCGTCCTCGCCTACCTGCGCAAAGGCGAGACCTACGCCGACCTGGGCTGCGGGTTCAACGTCGGCACCTCCACGGTCTACCGCTACATCCGCGAGGCCCTCGACCTGCTCGCCGCCATGGCCCCGTCCCTGGAGCAGGCGATCGCGGTCGCCCGCCGCAAGGCGTTCGTGATCCTCGACGGCACCCTGTTGCGCATCGACCGAGTCGGCATGGCTTCCGGGTACGACCGCGCCTTCTACTCCGGCAAACACAAGGCCCACGGCTTGAACGTGCAGGTCATCGCCGACCCGGTCGGCCGCCTGGTGTGGATCTCACGGCCGCGGGCCGGGCGAGCGGGCCAACGCCGAGCTGAAGAACTGGCGGATCCTGCGCAAGATCCGCTCCAGCCCGAACACCGCGGACAAGCTCATCGCCGCAGTTCAGACCCTCATGATCGCCAACGCATGATCAGGTTGGCAAAGGCTCAGTGGTCATCGACGCGCCGTTCAGTCCGTACCTGTCCGATGCCCAACACGTCACCGCGGTCGCGGAGCGTTTCAACTGGCCGTCTGTCGACATCGAAGTGGTCCGCGTTCGTGTCTCACCCGAGACGCTCCGAGGCCGCCTGCAGACGCGGGGACTGGAGCGGGACCGGGTCAAGCTCGCGAACTGGGACGACTACTGGGCGACGCACGGAGGTCGACCATGCCTGTGGGAAGGCGTTCACATCGTGGACGTCTCCATCGATTCGGATGAGTCGCCATCCGGGAGCTGGATCGCCGCTCCGAGGGAGCGGACATGATGATCAGTGGATCAACCGCACTCGTCGCCCACATGGGATATCCAACTCGCACATTCATGTCCCCCCTGATCTACAACCCGTGGTTCGAGAAGAATGACATCGACGCGGTCGTCGTCCCCATGGGAATCAAGTCCGAACACTATGCCGACTTCTTCCGGGTGGTCTTCCGACTGACAACATTCGTGGCGCACTGGTGACCATGCCGCACAAGGTGGCGACCTTGGAGCTGGTCGACGATGCGAGTTCGGCCGCGGACATCGCGGGCGCCGCGAATGCGGTCGTGCTGCGGGAAGACGGCTCGCTCTATGCCGATCAGTTCGACGGTGCCGGTTTCGTCCGCGGCGTGTCGCGCAAGGGTTTCGTCCCCGCCGGAAAGCGAGCACTCATCGTCGGAAACGGCGGGGTGGGTTCAGCGATCGCGGCCGCGCTGGCGGGCTTGGGGTTGGCCGAAATCGGCCTCGTCGATCCACACGCGGCCGTCTCCGAACGCCTCGCCGAGCGCATCGGCCGACACTATCCTGCGGTGAAGGTCGACGTCGGGTCCAAGGATCCCGAGGGTTGTGACCTCATCGTCAACGCTACTCCGCTCGGGATGAACGACGGCGACGCACCGCCTGTCGACGTCGACCGCATCGCACCTGAAGCCTACGTCGGAGACGTCATGCTCAAACCGGGGGTCACTCCGTTTCTGCGTGCGGCTCGGGACAGGGGCTGCACGATCCAGCCGGGAACCGACATGCTGTTCGAAATGGTCCCCGCCTGCCTGGAGTTCTTCGGCTTCGGCACCGCAACGCCGGAGGAACTACGCGCGGGTACGCAGCAGCCGTCCTGACCGGTTGACACCGGTGCCAGGCCGGATCTCGGCCCGGGCCTCCCGGCCGAGGACCCGCTGCGTCTCCGCCAGGCCGATCGCCGGAACCGATCTGAGCGGGGCGCGGGTCCCGCAACGGCGAGTGCGCCGCGAGCCGACGCTGACGGAGCCGTTCCTGGAGTACTGCCGGCTGCGGCTGGGCGAGGACCCGCATCTGTGGGCCTCGACGCTGTTCGACGAACTCACCGCGCTGGGGTTTGCCGGGTCCTATCCGTCGTTGAACGCGGCGATCCGCGCGCACGGGCTGCGCCCGCACTGCGAACCCTGCCACGCGTCGAGAGGCCGCGACGCTGCGGTGATCACGCATCCGCCGGGTGAGGAGACCCAGTGGGACTGGGTCGAGCTGCCCGATGCGCCGACGTCGTGGGGCACCTGCTGGTCGGGTCGCTGGCGCACTCGGGGTGGTGGCGGGCGGTGCTGGCCGAGTCGGAGGACTTCCCGCACCTGGTCGAAGGCCCTCGACCGCGTGACCCGCAAGCTCGGCGGACTGACCCGCGGCTGGCGATCCGACCGGATGGCCACGGTCTGCTCACCGACCTCGGGGACGGTGTCGGCGGCGTTCGCCAGGCCGCCAAGCACTACGGCGTCCGGGTGGATCTGTGTCCGCCCCGGCACGGCAACCGCAAGGGCGTGGTGGAGAAGGCCAACCACTCCGCGGCACAGCGGTGGTGGCGCACCCTGGCCGACGACGCCACCATCGCCGGCGCCGAGCACAGTCTCGACGAGCTCTGCGCGCGCCTGGACGGCCGCACGCGGCGCCGCGACGGCGAGAAGACCACGGTCGGGCAGCTGGCCGCGGCCGAGCGGCTGCGTCCTGCTCCGGCGCTGGGGTTCCCCGCGGAGCTGGCGGTTCTGCGGACCGTCTCGGCCCAGGCGCTGGTGTCGTGTGGATTGGGTGCCGGGAGGGCCGGGAGTCGGAGCCGGTTTCACACACCGCCGCTGGGCGGAAGACTTGCCCGGCAGAAACTCGCGAACGCACGAGCCCGTCGTGTCAGCGTCGCGTCCGCGGCGTGTGCCAGAACTATCGACGGGCCGTTGACGTCGTCGGCTACCGGGCGGGTAACGATGCGCGATCCCTCATAAGTGAAGTCGATGGCGGGGCGCTGAATCAGCATAGAGATTCCGAATCCTCGCCCGACGAGTGCGCGCGCCATTTCAAAGCTGCCGGCACGGTAGCGGATGTTGATGTCGATCCCGGCGTTTGTCAGCAATGTATGGTAGAACTCATAACTGGGTTCCACGTCGAGTAGCACCAATGGCTCACCAGACAGCGCGCTGAGCGGGATCTCGGCCTCGGCAGCGAGCGGATGGTCGGGGTGCAGAAGTACGGACGGTGTCGTGGTGTAGAGCAGTTCCCGCTGAATCTTCGGCATGACCTCCAGGTCGTACAGGAGGGCCAGCTCGCACTCGCCGTTCTGCAGGAGTCGCCGCAATTCGTTCATCGAGCCCTCGATGAACTCGACGTGCACACCCGGGTGGCGACGGTGGAAGCCCTCGAGTAGCTGAGGCAGCAAAAACGGTGCCAAGGTCAGGAAGCATCCGATGACGAGCCGGCCGGCCAGCTCCGTCCCCAGGCTGCGCGCGGTTGCGAACAGCTCGTCGGAATGAGCGAGAAGAGCCCTGGCGTCCGCGACCACCTCCGCGCCGGCGGCGGTCAGGGTCAGGCCCTTCGAGCGGTGTCGCAGCAGAAGTTGCACGGCGAGTCGTCGCTCCAGTGCCGCCACGGCCTGTGACACCGCGGACTGGGACACCCTCAGAGCCTTGGCGGCGCCGGTCATCGATCTGGCGTCGGCTGCGGCGAGGAAGTAGGCCAGCTGCCGGAGGTTGATCGGGTCGGGCATTCGTTTAGCTTATCCACATCCGTGCATCTATGTGCTTTTCGCGCGGACCGCCCACTTATAGTGTGGTCTGTGTCACGGTGCCCCGCCAGGGGTAGCCGCCGCCACTACAACGAGGTGGTCTCGTGGGACATGCCCCTGACTTCATGACGATCGACATCGACACCGGTGGAACCTTCACCGACGGCTACGTCTCGGGGTCAGGTGTCGGCGTTCAGGTCAAGGTCGATACGACGCCGCACGACCTCACCCACGGGATCATCGCCTGCATCGACCGGGCTGCTGAGGTCCTCACCCTGACTCGGCGAGCACTGCTCGCGGCTACGGGGGCGATCCGCCTGTCGACGACCGTCGGCACCAATGCGTTGATCAACCGCACCGGACCCAGCCTGGGGCTGCTCCTGGGCCCGGAGCTCCACGCCCGCCCCGGCGTGTTGGAGGAGTTGCCGGTTCGACCGGACCTTGTCGCGGCTGCTGGTCCGGGTGACGATCACCTCGCTGCGGTCAAGCGTCTGCTCGACCGGGGAGCCCGCCTGATCGTCGTCGCGCTCGATGGCGACGGAGGTCAGACGCTCGAGGCGGCCGAGAACTCGCTGCGCGAGTCGATCGCGCTCGAGTACCCGCGTCACTACCTCGGTGCGGTCCCGGTTCTGAGCTCCCACGATGTCACCCGGAGTCCGGACCCCTCGGCCAGGCTGCGAACCGCGGTCATCAACGCCTACCTGCATCCCCTGATGTCGCATTTCCTGTACCGCGTGGAGGACGAGCTGCGCCGGGAGGGATATCGCTTCCCGCTGCTGATCGGCAATGCCGACGGTGGCTCGTCGCGGGTCGCCAAGACGACGGCGATCCGCACCTGGGGCTCGGGGCCGGCCGGGGCGGTGGCGGGGGCCGCACACGTGGCGCGAACTCTCGGCATCCCCGCCCTGCTGACCCTCGACGTTGGTGGTACCAGCTCGGACATCTCCCTGCTCAGTGCAGGGAGATGGCGCTACACGGTGGAGCCCGTCATGGATGGGGCGAGGGTCGCGGTCCCGGTGGTCGAGCTCGAGTCGATCGGCGTCGGCGGCGGGTCGATAGTGCACGTCGTCGACGGCGAGGTCGTGGTCGGGCCACGCAGCGCCGGAGCGCAGCCCGGGCCGGCGGCGTTCGGACTCGGCGGCGAGGACGCGACCCTCGCCGATGCGTTCTGCTGCCTGGGTGTGTTCGATCCCGCGCATTTCCTCGGAGGTCGGAAGAAGCTCGACAAGGACGCTGCGGTCGAGGCGTTCGCCCGCATCGCGGATGCATTGATGGTGGACGTGCCGACAGCCGCCCATGCCGCCGTCCGGGCGGCGACGAGCACGGTCGCGGCCGGAATCGGGGCTCTTCTCGACAGGTACGACGTCCGTCCGTCCGATGTAGAGCTCCTCACCGGCGGCGGCGCGGGTGGTCTCCTCGGATGCTGGGTTGCCGCGGCGGCGGGACTCAAAGCGACCCGTGCGTTTCCACTCGCTCCGGTCTTCAGTGCGTACGGTCTCTCCACGCTCGACCGGATGCATTCGTACGAGATCGCCCCCGACCTGCACGGACTGTGCGATCGCGTCGACGTGGTGATCGATAGAGCCCGTGCCGACATGCGCAGCGAGGGCGTGGATCCGGAGGTCCTCCGCTTCGAGGTCGAGATCGAGGTCGGCGACGACGGAGCGGCCGGTGCCGTCCGGCTCGGTGCGATCAGGAGCGGTCAGGACGCTGCTGACCTGATCTCGGCCGTAATGGAGCCGGTCCGGCTCATCCGGCTCCGGGTCGTCGCCGACACATCCACCCGTCCACCTGCGGCGGCATCTCCTATCGACGAAGCCGCGACGACCCGGATGATCCGCTGGGACGCGGTCGAGCCCGCCGGGGTCGACACGACTGTCCGGTCCTGGGCAGCTCTGCGGCCAGGGGAGCGCCACGTCGGACCGACGCTGATCGAGAGCGTCGACACCACGGTCGTCCTGCCACCGGGTTTCACCGCCACCGTCGGTGACCACGCGGACCTTCACATCATCAACCCGATCCCTGGAGCGTGAGATGCGGCGCCGCATCACCGAATCCCTCGACCTGGACAGCGCGACCCATCGCTGGTCCTGCCACGACTGCGGACAGGACCTGGGGCCGGCGACCGAGGACTACAAGAGGGCGACGCTCGTGCGCGAACGAGACCCCCATGACCTCTGGCAACCATCGGTGGCCGAGCCGTTCACCTTCTCCTACAACCCTGACTGGATGCGACTGGTCGAGTTCTACTGCCCGAGCTGTGCGCTCCTGATGGACGTCGAGGTGCTGCCACCCGGACACCCGCTCACCCATGACATCGAGCTCGACCTCAGCCGTCTGGCCGACTCGGAAACCGGCGGTGCGGAGGATTCCGTCGCGATGAGCGCGGGCATCGTCGACGCCCCGGGAGTGCAGGAATGACCGCCACCAGGTTGCCCGCAGCCGTCGGCGCGACGATCAACGTCGACATCGGGGGCACGTTCACGGACTGCTTCGTCCGCGCTGCTGACGGCCGCGTCGCTGTCGTCAAGACTCCGACGACCGGATACCGCCTGGCCGTGGGTTTCATGCGAGCTCTCAAGCAAGCTGCGGCCGAGCTGAGCACCGACGTCGAATCCCTGCTGCGCGACACCGCAGAGATCCGGTACTCGACGACGGTCGCGATGAACACGCTCCTGCAGCGACTCGGACCGACTCTCGCGTTGATCACGACCGAAGGCTTCAGCGACGTCCTCGAGATCGGGCGGGGCGCCTCGTGGACCGATTCGGCGAGCAACGACGAGGTGCGCAACGTCGCGCGCATCGAGAAACCGGTTCCGCTCGTGCGGACCGACATGACGGTCGGTGTCCGCGAGCGGATCGACAGCTTCGGGGAGATCGTCCGGCCACTCGACCGCGAGCACTTCCTCGGCCAGCTGCGAACCATGGTGGACAAGGGAGCTCGTGGCTTCGTCGTCTCGCTGCTGTTCTCCTACCTCAATCCCGTGCACGAGCGGGAGATCCGCGATCTCATCCACAGCGAGTATCCCGAGTCCTACCTCGGGGCGATGCCCATCATGCTCTCGTCCGACGTACTGCCGAAACGGTGGGAGTACACACGCACCAACACCACCGTGCTCAACGCCTACCTCCATCAGGCGATGTGGGAAGAGCTCGCCGGGATGAACGACGAGCTGCGCGACCACGGCTACACGCGCGGCATCATGATGGTGCACAACACCGGTGGTATGGCCGAGGTCTATCGAACCTCCGCCGTCGAGACCTTCAACGGCGGCCCGGTCGCCGGCCTGATCGGCAGCGCTGCCATCGGTGGCGACCTCGGATTCAACAATGTGATCGTCGCCGACATGGGCGGCACGAGCTTCGATATCGGCATGGTCGTGCACGGCCGGACGCGCTTCTACCAGTTCAAACCGGTCATTGACCGCTACTGGGTGGACATGAGCGTCCTCGAGACCCGATCCATCGGTGCCGGGGGTGGTTCCATCGCCTCCGTCAACACGGCGTTGGGAGATCGCCTCGAAGTCGGCCCCCGCGGAGCGGGGTCGATGCCCGGCCCGGCCTGCTACGGCCTCGGTGGCACCGAGCCGACCGTGACCGACGCCGACGTCGTGCTGGGCTACATCGATCCGGACCACTATTTCGGCGGCGAACTCACGCTTCGGCGGGAGCTGGCAGAGCGGGCCATCCGAGAACACGTAGCCGATCCGCTGGGCATCGACGTCGTGGAGGCAGCAGCTCGGATCCGCTCTCTCGTGGACGCCAACATGGCCGACGTCATCACCCGCGAGGCTTTGCTGCGCGGGTCCCACCCGGCCGATTTCACCCTGTTCGTCTACGGCGGCGCCGGCCCGTTGCACGCGGTGGGCGTCGGACGTCGACTCAGGTCCCCGCAGATCGTCGTCTTCCCCTACTCCCCGGTGTTCTGCGCGTTCGGGTCCTCGACGATGCCCGTCGCCCACATCTACGAGATTTCCTTGCGCATCGACCTCCTCGCGGCCGGGACCCAGGCTCCGCTCACCGACCTCGAGGCCTTCAACCACATCGTCGACGAACTGCGGGCCCGCGCCGAGAAGGACCTGTCCGGTGAGGGGTACGACCCGCGATTGGCGACCTACATCCTCGAGCTGGACACGAAGTACGGCGGGCAGATACACAGCCACCGCTTCACCTCGCCGGTTCTCGAACTCCGGGACGAAGACGACGTCCGCGCCGTGTACTCCCAGTTCGAGAAGGAGTACGCCGCCTTCTTCAGCGACGTCAACGTGTTCCCGGCCGGCGGAGTCGAGATCCACAACTTCGTGCTCCGCGCAGAGATGCCGCAGCCCGAATGGTCGGTTCCGCGGTTCCCGACCGAGCCCGGCGCCTCGGCCGAGGCCGCCCGCGTCGGCACTCGGGAGGCATGGTTCGCGGACAGCGGATTCGTAGACACCCCCGTCTACGACCGCGAGATGTTGTCGCCCGGAGTCCGTCTCGACGGCCCGGCACTTGTCCGTAGCCGCTACACCACCTCCGTGGTCGAGCCGGCATACACGTTGCGAGTCGACGAGCGCCGGAATCTCATCATCGCGGCCAGCGAAAGGAACCCGTCATGACGTCGGCTCATGCTGGAGGAGAGCCCGCCTACTATGCGCCGGGGCAGGTCCCGGCGCACCTGCAGGTCCGCTCCATCGAGGTTTCCCCGGCCACAGTGGTGGAGTGGATCAAGCCAGAGCCGGTCAGCGAGCTCGAGCGCCGCTGCATGGAGCAGCTCCTCGCGGGCGAGTACGAGATCTACCACGAGAAGCTCGTGAACTTCCTCGCCGAGACGCGCGAGGTCTTCACCCGCAGCGGCGTGACCTCGATGTTGCGATCCGGCGACTGCATCGTCGCCATTTACACCGCGAACGGGGATCTGGTCAACGCCTCGGCCGGAACGTACTTGCACTGCGTGACGGCGACCCTGCCTGTCAAGTACGTCCTCCACAAGTTCTTCACCGACCCATCCGTCGGCATCCGCGAGGGCGACATCTGGTACGCCAACGAGGCTTCCTATGGCGGCATCCACAACCCCGACCAGATGGCCTTCATGCCGATCTTCCACGACGGCGAGCTGATCGCCTGGTCTGCCGCCCTGGCGCATCAACCCGAGACGGGCGCGACCGAGCCGGGCGGGATGCCGCAGTCCGCCAGGACCCGCTACGACGAGGGCCTGAAGATCACGCCCATGCGGATCGGACAGGACTACCAGATACGCGCCGACATCCTGGAGATGCTGGTCAACCAGATGGGGCGCGCACCTCGGATGCAGGCCGTGGACACCCGAGCCAGGGCCACCGGCGCGGACCGGCTCCGCATCCGGATCCAGGAGCTCGCCGCCGAGCGGGGTAACGAGTTCGTCCGCGGACTGCTGCGGCGGCACGTCGTCGAGGCCGAGGAGGCGTCGCGCCGGCGGATCTCCCGCTGGAACGACGGCACGTACCGAGCGAACGTGTTCATCGACACGATCGGCCGTGAGCCCGCCCTGGTGCGCGGTTCGCTGTCGGCGACCAAGCGTGGCAGTGACATCATCATGGACTACACCGGCACGTCGCCGGAGAACGACTCCGCCTACAACTGCTTTCCCCACATCGTGGCGGCGCACACCGCTGTGTACATCTACGCCTTCGCCTTCCAGGACCTTCCGGTGTCCAACGGGTCGCTCGCCGCGTTCACCTGGACCGTCCCGCACGGCTCGGTGTTCAACGCCCAGCCGGATGCGGCGATCTCCAACTCGCCGCTGCTGAACAGCCTCGCGCTGTCACTGGCACCGCTCGTGCTCTCCCGGATGATGTTCGCCAGTGTGGATCACGATCAGGTGGCAGCCCCCATCTCGAACGTGGGGGCCGGGATGGTCTTCGCGGGTCCGAACCAGTACGACGTGCCCGTTGCCGAGATGGAGGCGAGCACCATGAACACGGAGGGGCACGGTGCGCGATTCGACTGCGACGGCGTCGACGCGTACGGATTCCCCTGGGGACACGCCGGAAGATCCATGGACACCGAGGACAGCGAGACCGAGTACCAGTATATGCGGCTCTACTTCGGCCTGCGAACCGACAGCGGGGGCTTCGGGATGAACCAGGGCGGGCTGGCGACCGAGTCGGCGGTGTGCCCGCGACACGTACCGATCATGTTCTTCCAGAAGATCGGCAAGAACTCGCTGATCCCAGTGAGCGTCGGGCTGTTCGGCGGGTATCCGTCGGCGTCCCTCCCCGGCATCTGGATCCACGACACGAACCTCTGGGAGAAGCTCACACGAGGCGACACCGACATCCCTGCCAACACCCTGCAGCTGGCGACCGATCGCGCCATCGAAGGGACCTACACCTTCGAGCATGCCAACCAGATGACCCGCGTCGCCAAGAACGGCGATGTCATCGTCCAGCTCGCCGGTGGCGGCGGCGGATACGGTGACGTTCTCAAGCGCGATGCCGCGCTCGTCGAGAAGGACGTCGTCGCGGGCAGGGTGAGCAGATGGACCGCGGAGAATGTCTACGCCGTCAGGTTCATCGAGGACTCCACCGCCGTCGACGAGGACGCGACCGCGTCGGCACGGGCCGCAACCCGAGCCGAGCGGTTGGCTCACGGCCGGCCGTATGCCGAGTTCGTCGCTGCCTGGCAGGAGCGGCGCCCGGCCGAGGCTGCGCTCACGTACTTCGGCAGCTGGCCTGACGGAGTCGTGACCACGCCGATCGTACGGATCTGATGGCGAGCGGTACCCCGTCGAACCGGGCCGAGGTTCGACGCGTTCTCGCCGAGGGGGCGGGTGGGCCCGTCGTCGCGCCGATGCTCGAGCGGCACGCGGCCCGCCTCGAGCAGCTTCCGCCGGGCCGACCGGCCCGCGACCCGGAGGCGCTCGCACGCGCGCTTCGCGCGGCTCAGCAGCTCTACGGCCTCGCAGCGCTGACCGTCGGCGATGGCGGCGATGCTCTCAGCCTCGCGGTTCGCACCGCAGGTCCAGAGTCCCGCGCCGTGCTGGTCACTCCACCCTTCTCTGTCGAGATCGATGCCATGTGCCGTCTGCGGATGGTTCTGTCCGCGAAGGCGGCGTTGATCGTGACGCTCCCTGCCCCAGGTCGGCTGGCACGCGACGCGGATGTCGCACCGGATGTTGCATCACGGGTGTTGTGCGACGTCATTCGAGCCGTCGGCGAGCACGAGCCGGACGCGTTCATCCTGACGGGCCACGACGAAGAGCCCGACCCGGTTCACGACGCACTGGGGTCCTTCTATGGAGCCGGTGTCTTCCGAGTCGGCTCGCGCACCACCCCCGGGGTAGGCGTGTGGGCCGACCTGGAACCACCGGCAGAGCCGCTCGGCGACGCCTTCCTGATCACGACCCCGGGCGAGATCAGATCGGACGTCGACCCGGCAACGGTACGCGTGGGGCTGGCAGCCGGCCATTGACCAACGGCGCGGGGCGTCGGCCGGTTCGAGCACGAGGTCGTGACTGGGCTGCCGCCCAGGACTGGGTGCACGCGCTGCGCTTCTGATCGCACGAAGGACGAACAGTGACCAGCCCAGCGAAGACAGCGATCGTGATCGGCCGACGCTGGCCGACTTCGCCCGCTCAGCGGACCCGGCAAGCCTCCGAGGTCGCGAACGTCGTCGCCCTCCTGCTGAGCGACGACCCGTACTACGTCACCGGCACCGCGCATGCTGGCGACGGCGCATTGACCACGGCATGAGTCATGGGAGATGAAGGGATCACAACAATGACCAGCAAGATCTTCGACCTCACCGGCAAGGTTTCCTTCATCACCGGCGCCGGCTCAGGGCTGGGAATCCAGTTCGCCGAGGCCTGTGCTTCCGCTGGTGCGGACATCATCTGCGCCGATATCGATCTGAGCGGAGCCGAGGCCACCGCAGCTGAAGTCGGCAAGCTGGGCAGGAAGGCCCTCGCAGTAGGATGCGACGTCTCGAACGAGACGGAAGTCACCGAGGCCTTCGAACAGGCGAGGAGTACATTCGCGCGCGTCGACATTCTTTTCAACAATGCCGGTATTGCCGATCCCGTCCCCGCTCCGGTGCACCAAGTCGAAACCGCGCACTGGCACCAGGTCATGAACGTCGACCTGCACGGCGTCTTCTACTGCGCCAAAGCGGCCCTGAAGATCATGGTCGCCCAGGCGAGCGGCAAGATTGTCAACGTCGCATCCATGTGGGGCCTCGCAGGATCCTCGAGTCTCTTCCCCATCCCTGCCTACAGCGCTGCCAAGGGTGCCGTAGTCAACCTGACCCGCGAGCTCGGCCTCGAGTACGCACGACAGGGCATCCAGGTCAACGCGCTCTGCCCTGGCTTCTACCGGACGAACATCGCTGGCGGCACCTCCGACAACGAGGAGATCGCTCAAGCGATGACGGCATTCACCCCGATGGGCCGCGTGGCCGAAGCCGCCGAGATCCGTGGCCCAGCGTTTGTTCCTGGCCAGCTCCGCCTCGGACTACATGACCGGGCAGACGCTCGTCGTCGACGGCGGATGCATGGCCAAATAACCCACCCACTCCGCCCTTGCGGCGAGCCCGCAGCTCGGCCCGAGTGCCGCTGCGCCGGGGTTGCCGTCCTGCGAGGAGACAGCCGACGTCCGTCGGCTCGCACCGAATTCCACGAGGAGTTGGACGGAACGTGATGACCAATGCTGGTGATGACCGGCCAGGATGGGGAGAGCGATGAACCCGGCGCCGGGACAGGTCATGTGGACCCCCCCGCCGGACGTGCGACGGCGCACCCGGATCGGCGGATTCCTGGCCTGGCTCGCCGAGAACCGGGGCCTGCGGCTGGATTCCTTCGAGGAGCTGTGGCGCTGGTCGGTCGAGGACCTCGACGGGTTCTGGTCGGCGGTGTGGGAGCACGGTGGGGTGCGGTCGTCGGAGCCGTACGAGGCGGTGCTGGCGGACGCCTCGATGCCGGGCGCGGTGTGGTTTCCCGGGGCGCGGGTGAACTACGCGGAACACCTGCTGCGCCAGGGCGCGGACAGCGAGGTGGCGGTTCTGGGTAGGTCCCAGACCCGTGCGGACGTCGACCTGACCTGGCGACAGCTGCGTGAACAGGTAGCGCGGGCGCGGGCGGTGCTGGTGGGGCTGGGGGTCGGTAGGGGAGACCGGGTGGTCGGGTACCTGCCCAACGTGCCCGAGGCCGTGGTCGCATTCCTGGCGACCGCGAGCCTGGGCGCGGTGTGGGCGACGTGCGCGACCGAGTTCGGTCCGCGCAGCGTGGTGGACCGATTCGCGCAGGTGGAACCCGTGGTACTGATCACTGCCGGGGGCTACCGGTACGGACGCAAAGACGTCGACCGCGGCGAGGAGGTCGCCGAGATCCGCGCCAGCCTGCCGACGCTACGCCACGTCGTCGACGTCGAGTACGGCCAGTGGCGCGTTCCCGATTCCCTGTCCTGGCCGCGGCTGCTGGCCGGTGCGACGCCGGACCTCTCGCCTCCGGAAGCGGTGCCGTTCGACCACCCCCTGTTCGTGCTGTTCTCCTCAGGCACCACCGGCGTGCCGAAGGCGATCGTGCACGGCCACGGCGGGATCCTGCTGGAGCACCTGAAGAACCATCCGCTCTCGTGGGATCTCGGACCCGGCGATCGCATGCTCTGGTACTCCACCACCGCGTGGATGATGTGGAACGCGCTCGTGTCGGGGCTTTTGGTGGGTACCTCCATCGTGTTGCTGGACGGGGATCCAGGCTACGAGGGGTTTCTGTGGCAGTGGCGAGTCGCCGAGCGGGCGGGGGTGACCTGTTTCGGGTTGAGCCCGGGATTCCTGATGGCGTGCCGGGCCGCGGGTGTCGACCTGCGGGGCCTGGACCTGTCAGTGCGCATTGTGTGCACGGCGGGAGCGCCGATGCCGGTGGAGGGTTACGCCTGGGTCGCCGAGCAGCTCGGCTCCGAGGTCGTCCTCAACAACGGCAGCGGCGGAACCGACGTCTGCTCTGCGCTCGTGCAGGGCTGTCTCCTGCTGCCGGTACTGGCCGGCCGGATCTCCGGGCGAGTGCTGGGAGGCGACACCCGGGCGTTCGACGAACAGGGCCGCGAGGTCGTCGGTGAGCCGGGCGAGCTTGTGATCACCAAGCCCATGCCGTCGATGCCCATCGGGTTGTGGGACGACCCCGACGGAAGCCGGTTGCGCGCGGCGTACTTCGACGCCTACCCGGGAGTCTGGAAGCACGGCGACTGGATCATCTTCCATCGCGATGGGTCCTCTACGGTGACCGGCCGTTCCGACGCAACCCTCAATCGCGGCGGTGTGCGGATGGGTACCGCGGAGTTCTACGGAGTCGTCGAGCAACTGCCCGAGGTCGCCGATGCGCTGGTGGTGCACCTGGAGGACGCCGAGGGTGGCCACGGGGAGCTTCTGCTGTTCGTCGTCCCCGCCTCCGGGGTGGAGCTGGACGACGTGGTGCGCGGAGTGATCCGTGACGCGCTGCGGGTGGCGCTCTCGCCACGACACGTGCCGGACCGCATCGAGGCGGTGCCCTCGGTGCCGCGCAACCTGACGGGGAAAAAGCTCGAAGTCCCGGTCAAGCGGATCTTGCAGGGCGTACCGCTCGAGACCGTCGCGAGCCGGGACGCTCTTCTCGACCCGGCGGCGCTCGACCCGTACGTCGAGCAGGCTCGGCTCGACAGGCAGCCGACTCCGCGGTCCGAGCCTTCACAGAGCTCGGCTGTCGCACCGCCGTCCTAGAGGCCGGATCCGACCCGTACGAATGACGACGGAGAACACACCATGACTCGATACACGCCGGCGCTCGACCTGGATGTGGTCACGGCAATCGACATCCACGTCCACGTGGAGGGGGACGATCACGGGAACGTCTCACTCGACGACGAGCTGATGGCGGCGTCGTCAACGTACTTCCGGGGTGTGGCGAACCGGACTCCGACGGTGACTGACCTGGCCACGACCTACCGCGGACTCGGCATGGCGGCGGTGGTGTTCACTGTCGACGCGCGCACCAACCTCGGGCGCCTGCCCCTGTCCAGCGAGGAGATCGCCGAGCAGTGCGTCGAGCACGCGGACGTACTGATCCCGTTCGGCTCGGTCGACCCGTTGCGCGGCGCCGCCGCTGTCGAGCACGCAACCGTGCTCGTCGAGGAGTGCGGCGTGCGGGGGTTCAAGTTCCACCCGAGCCTGCAGGGCTTCGCTCCGAACGACCCAGAGCACGCCGCGCTGTGGGCGCGGCTGCAGGAGTTGCGCGTGCCCGCGCTGTTCCACACCGGGCAGAACGGCATCGGCGCAGGATTACCGGGCGGGCGCGGGATCAAGCTGCGCTACTCGAACCCACTGCTGCTCGATGACGTCGCCGCCGACTTCCCGGAGCTGACGGTCATCCTCGCGCACCCGTCGGTGCCGTGGCAGGCCGAGGCGATCTCCATGGCCACCCACAAGTCCAACGTCTTCATCGACCTGTCCGGGTGGCGGCCCCGGTACTTCCCGAGTGAGCTCGTCCATGCCGCCGGGCGGCACCTGAGCCACAAAGTGATGTTCGGGAGCGACTACCCGCTCATCACACCTGAACGGTGGATGGCTGATGCCGCTGAGCTGCCGTGGTCGGACGCCGTGCGGCCCGCGATCCTCAAGGACACCGCCGCAGGCGTGCTGAGGCTCACCACAGCGACGTAGGTCGCGGCCGGGTCTCCGTTCCCATCAACAACAGTGCTCCCAACTGCGCCGTGGCACAGCGCAGTTGGGAGGAACGCCTGGGCGACGGCGTTCTCATGGCGATGCGGCGGGCGTGGCTCAGAGAGCACCCTGCAGATCGGCTCGACTCCCCACCGCAACCCGCCCGCGTCGTGCTCGGCGTGGGCGGCGATGAACCTCACGAGCGTGTCGAGGGCCGGTCGAGCTGACGCGAAGAAAGCCGGAAGTGGTGGGCTCTGTCGCCGGATCCTGAAATCTGACCCCCTGGCGTTCGGCCCGTCTTGGTGGGACCTCGGCGACGGATCTTGCGGGTCTTCCCGTCGAGATCGCGGTAGCGGCACTGGGCGACCCAGACGCCGGCCTCGCGTGTGACGGAGATCGACCCGTGAGTGCCGAGAGCGAGCGGGGGACGAGCCATCGCGGACTCCTCGCGGGCGGGTTCCGCCCAGTTTCCGGTCAGTTTGATCACCGAAAACGCTAACAGGTCAGACCGACAACCGGTCTGACCTGCTAGTTTGCGTACACCGCCACGGACTTGAACCGTGAACCCGCTGGAGGGGAGTCGGGTGTTCCGCCACCGGCTCCGATCCTCGTTCATGCTGGTCAAAAGCCTGGTGTGCGTCTAGTCGATCATCAACGGAGATGCCTGTTCGTCACGGTGATCTGTCGTAAGCGGTGACCAAAACGGTGAACACGGGTTGCGGGACGGACAATCGGGTGCATGCACGCTCTCCGAGGGAGGGCGAGGCTGGCGAACGCCTCATTCGGACTTCGCTGCGCGACTTCGGTCCAGAGCCGCCGAGCGCCGAATGGGTCTCCAGGATGACGCGCCCAGCTAGCCAGCGGTCCCGGACTCTTGAAGAAGGTCGAGTCGACGTGGACAGCTTCTGCCGTCATGTGCCGATCCGTGTCGACTCGCTCGGATGATGGAAGTGTCGGTCTGCAGCTGCCCCAGTTCCGGCGCACGTGTCAACCTTCGAGTCGGTGGGGTCGATCCCACGCTGCCGAACTCCGGCGGGTAGAAGCGAGCACAAATCGACTTCTCTCTGACCCTGGTGATTCATGAGGGCTGTGGGCTGGCCGCGGATCCGTGATCGTGTTCGGATTCCGGGTCGGGGCATGCGAGACCGTCCGGCCTGCTGTTCTGCCGGGTGCTCCGTGCCGCTCGTGCCGGCCGGGACCGGGGTTCAGCCTGCAGGAACCGGCAGCGAGTGGAGCCGGGCGGACGCGGTGGCGAGGTCGGTCGCCCAGGGCCAGGACTGCTGGATCCGGATCCAGGTGCGGCGCTGGCCTCGGGTGATACGGGCGGCGACGTGCAGCAGCCGGTAGCGCAAGGTCTTCGGTTCGGCCTTCGCGAGATGCCCGTCGAGGACGAGGTGTTGGGTCCAGGACAGCAAGTCGACGGCGAGCATTACCACGGCCGGCCAGGCCGAGTTGATCGCGAAGCTCCGCGACGGGAAGTGGTTCAGGCCGGTGTCCTTCGCAGTGCGGATGCGGTCCTCGACGCGGGCGTGGGCGCGGTGGCGGGCGTCGAGGAACGCCAACTGCCCGGCGCCGGTGTCGGTGGCGAAGCAGGTGTATCGCCAGCCGTCGCGGGTCTCCATCAGGTCCAGCTGCGCCCCGGGGTGCGGGCGCTCCCGACGAACGATCACCCGGGTTCCGGGCGGGTAGCCCTCGAGTGAGACGGTGGGCAGCAGCCCGGTGAGCTCGGCCAGGCCGGCGCCGTCGCGGTGGCCGCCGTCGGCGTCGACCGCGTCCGCCCACACACTCTTCGGGACCGCGCCGATGGCGGCGCGTTCGCGGTCGGTGATGGCCCAGCCGACGGAGAACTCGCAGTTCACCGCCTTGTCGCGCTGGTCGCGGATGTGGCCGAGGAAGGCTTTCGTGCAACCCGCGGTGTCCGCGCGGACCAGGACCTTGCGGCCCTGGCGGTGCTGATCCGGGATCTGGGCCAGGGCCTGGTCGAGCACGCTGATGTGGTCGGCGGCGGTGTTCGCGCCCGCGTTGCCGCGCCGCAGCACCCCTGCCAGGAACTCGCAGGTGTTGTCGCAGAACGCCATCAGCGGGTGGTAGCCGAAGGTCCGCTTGAACGTCGGCGCCGCCTGCTCCTTCTCCGAATGACAGATCACGATCGACGCGTCGAGGTCGAGCACCAGCACGTCGAGGTCCTGCCCGGCCACCCGTGCCGGGGGGAACGGCCTGCCCTGGCGTTCGGCGTGCTGGTCCCAGACCACCTCACGAGCCCTCGCCCGCGCCGCCGCCACCTGGCCGAGGATCGTGTCGTCGAGGCGGTCGAGCAGCCGCCAGCACGTCGAGTCCGACGCCACCGCCCCGAACAACTCGCCCTGATCGCGCAGCACGTCGATCTCGGAGATCGTGGTCGCGCCGTCGGCGACGGCGACGGCCAGGTCCACCAGGACCCGGCCCGGATCATGCCGGGTGCCCGGCCGCCGCAACGCATCGAGGGCCTGGGACAACTCGCCGGTCAAGGTGGTGCGGTCGGCGACGTCGGCCAGCAGACGCGACCCGGCATGCGACACCACCCCGGCACCGTCGGCGGTCACGATGATCTTCGGACGGGTGGTTGTAGCCTGCACTCGGAAAGTGCCTCCTCGACCCCGGCGGACATGGCCCTCAGCAAGCCCTGTCTTACCTGGTCGAGAGGCACTTTCTTCTTTCAGGGGTCACCTACCGTCGAGCCCACCGTGAAGAGCACGGGCTGATAGGCGGCGTCTGCCTCGGATGAGGTGTCTCGGTCAAGAGGTCGAGTCACTATTCCGGAAGCTGACGCCGCGATCGAACCGGGTGACTCCGACCTGTCGACACACCCCGTGCACATTTATGTCGTAACTCAGTTACGAAGAACTCGAGTTGGGCGCAGCCATTCCGCTGCAAAAGATGCTGGCGAAGGCCTCGGCCACCTCATCGGCGGAGTGGTGTCGGCCCGGCTGGAACCACACGGACGTCCAGTTCAGCATTCCGAACAGCGCGTTCACGGCGAGCGGCGGTGTGATGTCACCGCGGAATCGCCCCTCGCGCACGGCGGCGATGACGACTTCGGTGACGATCTTCTGGTACCGGCCGGTCTGCCGCGCTATCCCCTGGCTCCATTCGGACGGATTGTCGGCGACCTTGTGATAGAACTCCTGCAGGTATACGTACATCTGCGGGTAGTTCTCCTGGTACGAGCGCATCAGTCCCTTGGCTAGCAGATGCAGCTTCGCGGCCGGGTCGATGTCCATCTGTCGAATCTCGAGCGCGTCGGCGAGGTTCCCGTCCATGACGCCCGCGACCGCCTCCTGAAACAGCTCTTCCTTTCCGCTGACATAGTAATACAGCTGCGCTCGGTCGGTCCCGAATCGCTCGGCGATATCGTTCAGCGTGGTCGCATCGTAGCCCTTCTCCTTGAAGACAGTGGAGGCGAGGCGGACCAGTTCCCGGCGCTTCTCCTGGTAGGCTGGATTCGCTTCTCGAAGCGTCCCTCGTCGACGCGAAATCTTGCTCATGTCACTGTTCGTTCCCTCTGGGCCTGCGGGGTGCGGCACGATGACCGGCCCTGACCGGGGCCGGCGTTCACGGCGACCCACTGCACTCGGCTCCGACATTGGCGATGGTAGCTCGACCCTCCTGGGGCGGTGATGTCCGCACGGAACGGTGGGACGAGTGCACGGTACACCGGATGGCCAACGCCAACGTTGGTATTGACATCTCCCCAGCCCGGCGGCCACGCTGGCGCCGTGGGCGCTGCTGCCGACATTCCCGTCAGGCTCTCGTGACGCGGTCCGCCGTTGTCGTCAACGCACTCACTACATGCCCGGCCAGACCGACCCGGAGGTTCGCGATGGAGTGGCCCGACCAATGCTCGATCGGAGACGTGCTCACTCGTGCAGCCCGTGCTCACCCCGACCGAGGGGCGCTCGCCATCGACGGCGAGCACCTGACCTATGCGGAGCTCGACGCCGCCGCGCACCTCCTCGCCGAGGGACTTCATTCCCTGGGTGTCCGGCGCGGCGATCACGTCGGGATCTTCATGCCCAACTCGGTCGAGTTCGTGGAGACGCTCTTCGCCGTCGCGCTGCTTGGCGCCGTCGTCGTGCCGATCAACACCCGCTACCGGGGCGCCGAGCTCTGCCATGTGCTGAAGAGTTCCGACCTGAAGGCCGTGGCGACGACCGAACGTCCGGATGTGGGGGTGAGCTTCCCGAGTCTGCTCGCGGCGGCGCTTCCGCACGCTCTGGAGGACTCGGTACCCGGGCCGGGCCGAGGCGCCACCCCTGTGGTCGTCCTGCGTGGCCTGGTCCCGGCAGGGTGGGTCGGCCGATCCGACCTCGTGGATGCCACTGCCCACGCGCCACGGGCCACGATGGTCACACCGGAGCCGGGCGAGCTCGCCATGATCATTCACACGTCGGGCACGACGAGCATGCCGAAGGGTTGCATGCTCACCCATGAGGCCGTCGTGCGAGCGGCGATCGAACGGACGCGCACCCGGTTCCCCGGCACGGCTGACGAGGTCTTCTGGATACCGGGTCCGTTCTTCCACATCCTCGCCCTGACCGCGACCCTGGGCTGCTTCTCGCTCGGCGGCAGGGTGGTGTCCGGATGTCGATACGTGACACCGGCGACCGACCTGCTCGGCCGAGAGCGCGTCACGTCGGCCTGGCCTGGTTTCCCTGGCCTCGTTCGCGATCTGCTCGACGACCCCGAGTTCCAGCGCGACCGGCTGCCACACCTGCGCTCGATCTTCACGATCGGCCCGGAGAGTCTCCTGCTCGACCTGCAAGAACGTCTGCCGGCAGTCGCGCTGCTCAACGGCTGCGGGATGACCGAGACGGCGGGTCCGTACTCGTTCACCGCACGCGACGATTCTCGCGTCGACCGTGCGCGGTCCGGCGGGACCCCGCTCCCCGGCATGGAGACCCGGATCGTGGACGCGTCGGGAGCTCCGCTTCCCCCCGGGGAATCCGGCGAGATCCAGGTGCGCGGGTACTCCGTCATGACCGGCTACTACCGGGCTCCGGAGCACACTGCGGCGGCCTTCACCGCCGACGGCTGGCTGCGGACGGGTGACATGGGTGTCCAGACCGCCACCGGTCACCTCGCGTTCCGCGACCGAGCCAAGGACATGCTCAAGGTCGGCGGCGAGAACGTCGCCGCCAGCGAGGTCGAGTCGGCGCTCCTCCGGCACGAGGCGGTCAAGCTCGCCGAGGTCATCGGCCGACCCGACCGCAGGCTTGACGAGGTGCCGGTCGCCTTCGTCGAGCTACACCCCGGACGCAGCGTCGGCGAGACCGACCTCATCGAGTTCTGCCGAGAAGTGCTGGCGCGCTTCAAGGTACCGCGCCAGATCCTCTTCTTGGCGGCGGACGCATGGCCGACGTCGGCGACGAAGGTCGACAAGTCCGCTCTGCGACAGATGCTGTCGGACGCGGAGCCGGCGCGGAACTGACGAGCGCGGCTCCACGCGAGCGTGCTCCCACCGACACCGACACCCGAAGGAAGGAAACCCATGAAGTTCCATCTGCTCCAGGCCGGCGCGATCGGCCGTCCTGTGGAGATCGAGGCCGGCATGGCGGGACAGCGTCCCGATCTCTATCAGCGGTTCCTCGAGGAGATCCGTGGCTACGTGCGCCTCGCGGACGAGCTCGGGTACGCCAGCTACGGACACAACGAACACCACCTTCAGATCGAAGGCTTCGAGATCACCAACCATCCCGGCATGTTCAGTCTCTATGTTGGTCTGCACTCCAAGCGGCTGATGGCCGCGACCCTCGGGTACGTCCTGCCGACGCACAATCCGGTGCGGGTCGCCGAGGAGATCGCCACGCTCGATCACATGTTGCAGGGGCGCCACCTGGTCGGTTTCACCCGTGGCTTCCAAGCGCGGTGGGTCGACTCGTATGCGGCGTTCCGGGGAACCACGGCGACGACCCCGGATCTCGCCAGAGCGCGGGACGAGAACGATGCGATGAATCGCGAGATCTTCGAGGAGTCCGTGCGGGTCGTGAAGACCGCCTGGGAGAACGAGACCTTCTCCTTCTCCGGCAAGTACTGGCAGTACCCGCCCGAGATCGGATCGGCGAGTCACCCCGCCTACGAGACCTTCGGTCGCGGGGTGGGTGCCGATGGGCGAGTCCACGAGATCGGCATCGCCCCGCGCCCCTACCAGACTCCGCATTCCAAGATCTACGGCGCCTTCGCGCACAGCATGCGGACGATCAAGATGTGGGCACGGGAGGGAGGGAAGCCGATCGTGATGGCGAACGACCCCGACTTCTGCGAAGCGCTGTGGACGACATACCGGGCGACCGCCGCCGAGGCCGGCCGCGACGTCGCCCCCGACGACGTCGCAGCCTGGGGTGGCCTGCTCATCATCACTGAGGACAAGGACCAGGCCCAGCAGCTCTACGCCCAGCACCG
Organism: Pseudonocardia xishanensis; assembly: GCF_039541715.1. Lineage (NCBI taxonomy): Bacteria > Bacillati > Actinomycetota > Actinomycetes > Pseudonocardiales > Pseudonocardiaceae > Pseudonocardia > Pseudonocardia xishanensis. Next base: position 8,842 of record NZ_BAABGT010000067.1, on the reverse strand, counting down.
CTGGTTCTGGGACAAGTGGTTCATCCCGTTCGGGCAGCGGTTCCCGAACGTGCTGATCGGTTCTGCGGACGAGGTGTCCCGCCAGATCGAGGAGGCGCACGAACGCCTGGGCTTCAACGAGATGTGGCTGCAATTCGGCCAGGGCCACCTCGATCCGGAGCAGAACCACGACGAGCTGATCGCCTTCGCCGAGAAGGTCGCGCCCCGGTTCGCCGACAAGGACGCGGCAGGCACTCTCGTCTGATCGAGCCCGACAGGTCGAACCCCGCCGGGGCGACGACGCTGATGAACGTCCGGGCCGAACCCCGCCGCAGCGGTGGCCGCCCTGGTTCCCCCACGAAAGGTGTTCAGTGTTGAATCCTCCGACATCAACGTCGACAGCGAGCGGTGCTCGGCCGAAGATGAGCGCGAAACAGATCGCGATCGTCGCGCTCTGCGCATTCCTCAACATGCTCGACGGATACGACCTCCTGGTCATCGGCTTCGTGCTGCCGCACCTCCCCAGCGAGCTCGCCACCGCTGCGGAGAAGGGTCTGCTGATCAGCTCCGCACTCGTCGGGATGGGGATCGGCGCCATCGTCCTGGCTCGGATCGCCGACCGCCTCGGCCGCCGCTGGACCGTGATCGCCGGGCTCGTGGTCAACGTGGTCGGGCTGGTCGGCTCCGCCCTCGCGCCGAACTTCGAGGCGCTCCTCGCCGCGCGATTCGTCACCGGGCTGGCGCTCGGCACGATCAGCGTCGTCATCGTCGTGATCGCCCAGGAGGCGACCCCGGAGGCCCGCCATAGCACCGCGACCGGGATCGTCATGTTGGGGTTCCCGCTGGGCAGCACGATCGCCGGGTTCGGCGGCAGTTGGGCGCTCGCGGTCTCGGGCGGCGCGTGGCAGTCCCTGTTCTGGGTGGGTGCGGTGCTGACCGGAGTCGGTCTGCTGGTCGCCGTGGTGGGGATGCCGGAGTCCGCGGCCTTCCGCGAGGGCCGACGCAGGGTGGCCCCCTCCGAGGCGGGGGCGGGCGACGAGGTCGCGGGCGACCCGGCACCGCACCTACTCGGCCCGGAACTGCGGGCGCGCACGCTGCTGCTCTCCGTCGGCTACGGAATGCTGTCCGCCGCCTACTACTTCGTGGGCACCTGGACCCCCCAGCTCATCACCGACGCGACGCAGGACGCCTCCGCCGGAGCGACCGTCGGGATTCTGTTCAGCGTGGGCACGCTCGTCGGCGCCGTCGGCTTTGCGCTGCTGGGGCTGCGGTTCTCGGCCGCTCCGATGACCGCGTGCCTCCTGGCAGTGGCGGTGCTGTCGCTGGTGGGCTTCGCGGTGCTACTGCCGAGTGCGGCCTCGTACGTGCTGGCAGGGCTCCTCGGCGTGGGAGTCTTCGCCTCGGCGTGCGGCTACACCTCGATCATTCCCGTCGCCTATCCCGTCCTCGCTCGCGCGAAGGGCTACGGGACGATGCTCGGCGTCGGCCGGGTCGGCGCGACCGTGGCACCGGCGATCGTCGGGTTCGCACTGGCGGTGATGACTCCCATCGCCCTGTACCTCACCGCCGTCGTCCCGCTCGCGATCGCCGCCGCGGCCACGCTCGGCCTCATCGCGATGAGCCGCAGCCGGGCCGGCCGAGCGGTCCGTCCTTCGGACAACTGAGCCGGCCCGGCCGGGGGGCGGCGCAGGCGTGGGAGTCGCGGAGGTCCAGCCGTCCATCCGGGAGAGCTGCGTGGTACCGGTACCGCGAGATCTCCCCTCGCGAGGTGGACGACACTTCCGCCGCCGTCGCCCTCCTGATGCCATTCACGTGATCACGGCTGCCGAGCCAGGTGTCGTCGCTGGTCGTCAGGGGTACGGCCAATACCTCCCTCGGTCATCGCGGGCGGCATAGCCTGCGGGAATGACTGGTTGGACTTCGCGTTCGGCCCGCAGCGCCAAAGGCCTCAAGTCAACGCCAACGTTGGTATTGACAGCTCGGCGGCAGGCCGCCAGTCTGTGTGCGGGGTGCTGCATACGACCCCAGCGATGGACCGGCGGGCGCAACCCGCCTGCCTGAGACGCCGCAACCCAGCCGCTTCCGATCCATGGAGGATCACGATGGTGCGGCCTGACACCGCTGGATCAGAGAACTGTCGGCTCCGGTGGCTCAGGCCCACCGTCGGTACAGCGGCGCTCGACCGACCGGCTCCTCTCAGGGGACTGGTTGCCGACGGCGAATCGGTCGCAGGATGGACGCTATAGAGTCGTGGAAGGTCTGAATGAGTTGGGCGTTGAGAAACAAGGTGGCCATCGTCGGCATCGGCCAGACGACGTTCACGAAGCCCGGGACGAGTGGGCGCAGCGCGTACTCGTTGGCGCTTGAAGCGGTCCTCGCCGCCTGCGCGGATGCGGACGTTCGCCCGCCGGACGTCGACGGCTTCGTGACCTACGGGCTCGAGACCACTGATCCCTACACCCTTGCGGAGACACTCGGCGTCGAGAAGACCACCTTCATGGACCGATATCCAGGAGGCGGCGAGTCGCTGGCAGGCGTGGTCCACCACGCAGCCATGGCGATCCACGCGGGAGTGGTGGACACGGTGGTCGCCTACCGGTCGTTGAGCGGGCGACTGATCAACGGAGACCTCAGGACGATCAGCGCCGAGGAGGACAACGGAGGCTTCCGGCGGAGCTTCCTCTCGCCCTTCGGGGTGACCATCCCGGCGCAGTTCTACGCCATGCACGCTCGCCGATACATGATCGACTTCGGCGCGACGAGCGAGCAGTTCGGCGCCTACGCCGTCAACCAGAACCGCAACGCCCAGCGCAATCCCCGCGCCATCCACTACGGCCGTCCGATCACTCTCGCCGATCATCAGTCCGGGCCCGTGGTGGCGGACCCGTACCGCCTGCACGACTGCACCCAGGAGGCCGACGGCGCCTGTGCCGTCGTTGTCACCGGTGCGGACCGGGCGAAAGGGCTCGTGCGCACTCCGGTCTACCTGCTGGCCGCGGCAGAGGGCAGCGGACCCTCGAACCACCTCTATACGCAGTTGCGACACCAGTCGCGCTTCAACACCGCCGGCTTCCCGGAGATCGCCGCGGATCTCTACGGCCGAGCCGGGCTCGGGCCGTCCGATATGGACGTCGCACAGATCTTCGAGACCTTCACCGCTCAGGGCATGATGGCGCTCGAGGACTTCGGCTTCTGTGGTCGCGGAGAGAGCGGCCCATTCGTCGAGTCGGGGAACGTGAGCTGGCCGCACGGTGATATCCCCATCAACACGGCCGGGGGCGGGCTCGCCGAGGCGTACATCCACGGTTTCAACAACCTGGTGGAGGGCGTGCGGCAGCTTCGAGGAACGTCGACTTCCCAGGTCGCCGGTGCGGCCACCTGTCTGGTGACGGCGGGCCCTGGGGCCATGCCTTCCAGCGCTCTCATCCTGTCCAATGAGCTGCGATGACCCCGGGGGCCGGAGAGTGCTGATATTCGACGAAGGCATGCCCCGACCGCGCCTCGACGATCCCGACACGCTGCCCTTCTGGGCAGCGTGCCGGGAACATCGACTAGTGGTCCAGCAGTGCGCGAACTGCGGCACGTACCGGTTCGCGCCCGTCCCGCTCTGCTATCGGTGTCGGTCCTGGGACACCGACTGGGTCGAGTCGGCGGGACGAGGGCGCGTCTACACCTGGACGGTCACACATCGAGTGATCCAACCCGCGACTGCCTCGGCGAGGCCGTACAACACGGCGGTGATCGAGCTCGACGACTGCGGCGGTGCGCTCATCACGAGCAACGTGCTCGACATCGACAACGACCGGCTCCGACCGGACCTGGCGGTCGAGGTCATCTGGGACGAGGTCGCGGAGGACTTGACCTTGCCACGGTTCCGGCCGGTGGCCGAATCCGATCGGAAGAAGGCGAACAATGCCCACTGACTTGCTGGCCGGAATCCGGATCCTCGACTTCACCCTCGCGGCCGTTGGGCCGTTCTGCACGCGGGTTCTGTGCGACCTCGGGGCCGAGGTGATCCACGTCGAGTGGCCGCGGGCGCGCCACGACGGGCAGGCGTTCGATCCCGACGCCACGAGGTTCCGTCGCGACCAGATGCTCGCGGACAACCAGAGTGACCAGTTGTTCGCTCACGTGAATGCGGGCAAGAAGAGTCTGGCGATCAATCTGAAGTCGCCGGAGGGGCTCGAACTGATCCGGGAGCTCGTGGTCGCCTGCGACGTCGTGGTCGAGAACATGACGCCCCGCGTCATGCAGAATCTCGGCTTGACCTACCCTGAGCTGAAGCGCCTCAATCCTCGGATCGTGATGTGCTCGATGAGCGGATTCGGGCAGGGCGGCCTCGACGGCGACACCACGAAGCCCTGTTCGGATCCCATCGCGCAGGCGATGAGCGGTCTGAGCTGGCTGACCGGCGAACGCGACAGCTACCCGTACTCCATCGGTGGCGGGATCGCGGACACCATCACCTCCATGGTGGGCGTGGCGGCGATTCTCGCTGCGCTGCTGAGCCGCACCACGTCAGGCGAGGGTCAGTTCGTCGACCTCGCCATGGTCGAGTCCGTCGCGTACCTCGACTGCACCTCCCTCCCCTACAGCGCCATGACCGGCCGACAGGTCGGCGCGCGTAACGGCGCCCAGAACAGCTACCAGTCGCCGATGGGTCCGCTCAAGGCGAAGGACGGATACCTGTCGATTCAGGCGTACGGGGAAGGCCCGGACAGTCCCTGGGGCCGAGTGGCGCAACTGATCGGTCGAGTCGACATGATCGACGACCCGCGCTACCGCACCGACGCAGCCCGAGTCGTCAACGTCGCCGACGTGGTCGAGGCGATCGAGCTCTGGTTGGGGTCCCTCCCGTCGCGCGACATCGCCCTGACCCTGTTCGGCGCCGAGCGGATTCTGTGCGCACCGATCCTCTCTCAGCTGGATATGCTGAGCCACCCGTACTTTGCCGAGCGGGGCACGTTCGGCGACATCGAGTATCCCGGGCTCGGCCCGGTCACGATGGTCCAGCCGCCGTTCAAGTTCTCCGACGCGAGCGCCTACGTGCGAGGACCCGCGCCCGAGATGGGCGAACACACCCGAACGCTGCTGGCGGACATCCTCGGTGTGGACCACGGACGGTTCGAGGAGCTGGTCCGGTCCGAGGCGGTGTTCGAGTCCGCCGCCGGGCGCGCCCGCGGCAGGCAGGCGTAGCCCGGACACCGGTCACAGGCACAGAAGCGGCCTCGCCACGTGGCGGGCCGACATGCACACGAGATGCGGAAGAGGCGGATGCACGTGCAACTCACTCCTGGGCGCGCCCTGTACAGCGCCATCGACTCGACGGGAATCATCGTCGTGCGGGCGCCCGGCGCGCACACCGACCTGACGTGCGGTGAACAGCCCATGACCGAGTCCTCCGGCTACCTGGGCGAGCCCACGAGTGGCGGCCTGGAGCGGGGCCGTCGCTACTGGGACCCGGTTGGTGGACTCGAAGTCCTCTGCACCGCACCCGGAGGATTTCCGGTGCTGGCCAACGGGGCACCTCTGGAGCCCGTGCCCGCCAGGCCGCTGCCGTCGTCGGACTGACCGGTCCGCGAGGCTCTGCAGCAGCGGCCGCTGCACTGCGAACAGGCCGTAGGTAGGGATGTCGTGAGGGTGCCTCCGGTGGCGGCACAGGAAGCGGAGACGATTGTGGCGACATATGTGCTCGTGCACGGCGGCGGACACGGAGGCTGGTGCTGGGGGCGGGTCGCCCGGCTGCTGCGCGCGGCCGGGCACGAGGTCTTCACCCCGACGCTGACCGGGCTGGGCGAACGCTCGCACCTGGTCAGCGCCGCGACGAATCTCGACACGCACATCGACGACGTCGTCAACGTGCTCCAGTACGAGGACATCACCGATGCCATTCTGGTCGGTCATTCCTACGCAGGCATGGTGATCACCGGCGTGGCCGACCGTGCGTTGGCGCGCGTCGGCCACCTGGTGTTCCTGGAGGCGTGCCGACCGCGCAACGGTGAGTCTCTCTACGACACAGGTCCCGACGTCATCGACTGGGCCCGATCGTCGGGGCGCACCGTGGACGGTGTCGAACTGGTGTTGTGGCCGAGCGAGGGCGTCGTGGAGGCCTTCGGTATCAGAGCGCCCGAGGATGCGGCCTGGGCGCTCGAGCGACTGACTCCGCATCCGTGGAAGACCATGGAGCAGGCCCTGCGCATGGTGAACGAGGACGCCGTGCGCAGGATTCCGTTCACCAACATCAATGCTCCCGGAATGGTGATGGACGGACGCACTCCGGAATCGCGACGACGCGCGTTGGAGGGCGACCGAGTGTGGGAGATCGATGCCGGACACGATCTCATGCTCACCGCGCCGAAGGAGACGGCCGAGCTGCTGTTGCGGCTCGTCTAAGGGTGTCCTGAGTGGAAGAAATATCGAACTCCTACCGCAGCGCTGATCTGAACGGAGACATCGCGTGACCACTATCGGGGTCCTGCTCGACATGGTGGCTCAGCAAGCCCCGGAGCGCGTCGTCGTGGGCGGCATGGCCGACGGCCTCACGGCGCGGCGGCTCTCCACGATGGCCGACGGCGGCGCCCGACTGCTGGCGCAGGCGGACGCGAAGGCGCTCATCTACCTCGGGACGAACGGACCCGCCTTCACCTCCGCGCTCTTCGCCGCTGCTCGCGCTGGAGTTCCGCTGGTGCCATTGAACTACCGGTTGAGCAGGAGCCAACTGACTTTGCTGATCGCGGAGCACGAGGGTGCGGTCGCCGTGGCGGACCCCGAGTTCGTGGATCAGCTCGCTGAGACGTGCTCGCACGTGTACAGCAAGGACTCGTGGCTGGAGGCGACCGAATCCCACCCTGTCGAGGGCGCGCCGCAGGCGAACGGCGACGTGGCCGTCGTCATCTACACGAGCGGTTCCACGTCGGCACCCAAGGGTGTCCTCCTCCGACACTCGAATCTGGTCAGCTATGTCGTGGGAACGGTCCAGTTCGGCGCCGAGGACCTGGGCGAGTGCAGCCTCGTGAGTGTCCCGCCCTATCACATCGCCGCCGTGGCCAACGCCATCACGAACCTGTACGCCGGACGGCGTTACATCGTCCTCCAGCAGTTCGACCCGCGGACGTGGCTGGAGGTGGTGCGCCGGGAGCACGTGACCCACGCGATGGTCGTCCCCACGATGCTCGCTCGCGTCCTTGAGCTCGAGGCGCACGCGGTTCCGACGCTCCGGTCGCTCGCCTACGGGGGAGCCCAGATGCCGCTGTCGTTGATCACGGCCGCACTCGAGGCATGGCCCCACGTGGAGTTCTCGAACGCCTACGGTCTGACCGAGACCAGCTCGACCATAGCCGTGCTGGGTCCTGAGGATCACCGTCTCGCCGCCGAGGCAGCCGATGCCAAGGTGCGGGCGCGGCTGGGTTCCGTGGGTCGACCACTTCCCGGCGTCGAGGTCGTCATCACGAGGGCCGACGGCGAGCCCGCCGGTCCGAACGAGCCGGGTCGGATTCTCGTGCGCGGCCCCCAGGTATCCGGTGAGTACGCCGGGGCGAGCGCGTTGCTCGACTCGGCGGGCTTCTTCGATACGCGGGATGGCGGGTACCTCGACGACGACGGGTATCTCTTCGTCATCGGGCGACTGGACGACACGATCATCCGCGGTGCGGAGAACGTGTCCCCCTTCGAGATCGAGGAGGTGCTGCTGACCCATCCGAGCGTGCGCGACGTCGTGGTAGTAGGCGTGCCCGATGCCGAATGGGGTCAGCGCATCGAAGCGGTCGTGGTGCCCGAGGCCGGAGAGTCCGTCGAGTCGGTGGACGCGGAGATGCTCAGAAGCTACGTGCGAACCGAGCTTCGAGGCTCGAAGACGCCCGATCGAATCCACGTCTGGGGCACGCTCCCGCGGACGGAGGTTGGGAAGTTGTCGCGCCGCGCGATCGCAGGTCTGCTGGAGGCGGAGCGCGCGTGACCAGTGGGCCGCGGCTTCCGCGGCCCTCGGCCTGCTGACGAGCCTAGGATGCGGGGATGGCCATGATCGATCTGCGCACGGAGATCAAGGAATTCTTGACCTCGCGTCGCGCGCGGATCGGCCCCGAGCGAGCTGGGCTGCCCGCCTATGGCGGCAATCGCCGGGTTAAGGGTCTACGTCGCGAGGAGGTGGCGCTTCTCGCCGGAGTCTCGGTCGGCTACTACGTGCGGATGGAGCGCGGCAACCTCGCCGGTATCTCGGACGGGGTGTTGGATGCCGTGGCCTCTGCGCTGCAGCTCGACGAGGCCGAGCGCAATCACCTGTTCCAGCTCGCACGGCAGTCGAAGGCGCGCGGAGGCCCCCGCCGCCGGCGCCCCGCAGTTACGGTGCGTCCGGCGCTTCGGCGGGTGCTCGACTCCATCACCGATGCGCCGGCCTGGGTCTGCAACGGACGGTACGACGTGCTGGCCATGAACCGACTGGCCCGCGCGTTGCTCGCACCTGTGCTCGCCGACCCGCGGCGGCCTGCGAACACCGCGCGGTTCGTGTACCCGAACTCCGGGCACGCCACTGCCTTCGTCGTCGATCACGGCCGGGTCGCCCGCGACGTGGCCGCGAAGCTACGCAGGGAGGCCGGTCGCAGCCCATCCGACGACGAGCTGATCGCGCTGGTCGGTGAGCTGTCGACGCGCAGCGAGCCTTTTCGGCAGCGCTGGGTGTCGCAGGATGTGGGCCCCGTTCAGCGATCTTCACTGGGGCCCGGGCACGGGCGGATCGTGCCAGTTCCCGCCTTGCCTCTCAGAGGGTGTTGTAGAACCTGCACGGTCAGTCGTCGGTGTCCTCTGCTAGCTGTCGCCGCCGCAGAGGTTGTTGACGCGGTGGGCGGGTGGATGTCCGCCGATCGCGGTG
>NZ_BAABGT010000066.1:0-25443 GCF_039541715.1 Pseudonocardia xishanensis | reverse complement strand
GGCCGACGCCCAGCGCGCGGTCGCCGGGCCCGCCCGGCGGGTGGCGGCGGCCGCGGCCCTGGGCCCGGCGTTCCCGGAGATCGCGGCCCTGCTGCGGCGCGCCGCGGCGGGCTGACGCGACCCCCGGTGCACCCCGTCCCACCGGCCCGGACCAGGCACGACCGGGTGGCCCGCGGACACCTCGCCCGGGGCGCGCTGGTAGCCTCGTGCGTGGGTTCGGCTGCAGTCCGTGGCGGCCGTTCCGGCCACCCGCCCCAGGAGGGGTGCGGGCCCCACGGACGTCACCACCCGCGAAGGAGAACCGTGGCTCTCGCCGCCGCAGACAAGAAGACGATCCTCGACGAGTACGGCACCCACGAAGGGGACACCGGCTCGCCCGAGGCGCAGGTCGCATTGCTGACCAAGCGGATCAGCGACCTGACCGAGCACCTGAAGATGCACAAGCACGACCACCACAGCCGTCGTGGTCTGCTCCTCATGGTCGGCCGCCGCCGCCGGCTGCTGAAGTACCTGGCGTCCGTGGACGTCGCGCGCTACCGGTCGCTGATCGAGCGGCTCGGCCTGCGCCGCTGAGCACACCCCGGGGGCCGGTCCGCCGGCCCCCGGGTCCACAACTCGATACACCGCCACCCTCTAGACCGAACAGATCCGCCGGTCCTCGGTAGTGGCTCCCGGAGCAGAGGCTCCGAGGGCTTCGATCGATGACCGGCTCCGCGGAGGATCCCGGCAGAGGTGGCACGAGCTCTCACGAAGGAGAGACCCCACTTCATGACCGACCCCGAGAACGACGGCGTCCACGAGACGACCGCAGTGATCGACAACGGGAGCTTCGGCTCCCGCACCATCCGGTTCGAGACCGGGCGCCTCGCGCGCCAGGCCGCCGGATCCGTCGTCGCCTACCTGGACGACGAGACCATGCTGCTGTCCGCCACCACGGCGTCGAAGCAGCCCAAGGAGCACTTCGACTTCTTCCCCCTCACGGTGGACGTCGAGGAGCGGATGTACGCGATCGGCAAGATCCCCGGCTCGTTCTTCCGCCGCGAGGGTCGCCCCGGTACGGACGCGATCCTGACCTGCCGCCTGATCGACCGGCCGCTGCGCCCGTCGTTCGTCGACGGCCTGCGCAACGAGATCCAGATCGTCGTCACGGTCCTCTCGCTGGACCCGCAGGACCCGTACGACGCGCTCGCGATCAACGCCGCCTCGGCGTCGACGCAGCTCGCGGGCCTGCCGTTCTCCGGCCCGATCGGCGGCGTCCGCGTCGCCCTGATCGACGGCCAGTGGATCGCCTTCCCGCAGCACGAGGACCTGCAGCGCGCCGTGTTCGACATGGTCGTCGCGGGCCGCATCGTCGGAGACGACGTCGCGATCATGATGGTGGAGGCCGAGGCCACCACCGAGACGATCGAGCTCGTCGCCGGCGGCGCGCAGGCGCCCACCGAGGAGATCGTCGCGCAGGGCCTGGAGGCGGCCAAGCCGTTCATCCGCAGCCTGTGCATCGCCCAGCAGCAGCTGGCGGACGTCGCCGCGAAGCCGACCCGCGACTACCCGACGTACCCGGCCTACCAGCCGGACGCGTTCTCCGCCGTCGAGAAGGCCGCGTCGAAGGACCTGGCCGCCGCGCTGGCGATCGGGCCGAAGCAGGAGCGCGAGGCGAAGACGGACGAGGTCAAGCTCTCCGTGCTCGAGTCGCTGGGGGCGCAGTTCGAGGGCCGCGAGAAGGAGCTGGGCGCCGCGTTCCGGTCGCTCAACAAGAAGCTCGTGCGCCAGCGCATCCTCACCGACAAGGTCCGCATCGACGGCCGTGGGCTCACCGACATCCGGCCGCTCTCGGCCGAGGTCGAGGTCGTCCCGCGGGCGCACGGTTCCGCGATCTTCGAGCGTGGCGAGACCCAGATCATGGGCGTCACCACGCTGAACATGCTCCGCATGGAGCAGCAGATCGACTCGCTGGGGCCGGAGACGCACAAGCGCTACCTGCACCACTACAACTTCCCGCCGTACTCGACCGGTGAGACCGGTCGCGTCGGGTCGCCGAAGCGCCGCGAGATCGGCCACGGCGCGCTGGCGGAGCGGGCCCTGCTGCCCGTGCTGCCCACGCGCGAGGAGTTCCCCTACGCGATCCGCCAGGTGTCCGAGGCTCTCGGCTCCAACGGCTCGACGTCGATGGGCTCGGTCTGCGCCTCCACGATGTCGCTGTTCAACGCCGGTGTGCCGCTCAAGGCGCCGGTCGCGGGCATCGCGATGGGCCTGGTCTCCGACACCGTCGAGGGCACGACCCAGTACGTCGCGCTCACCGACATCCTGGGCGCGGAGGACGCGTTCGGCGACATGGACTTCAAGGTCGCAGGCACGTCGGAGTTCGTCACGGCGCTGCAGCTGGACACCAAGCTCGACGGCATCCCGTCCGAGGTGCTGGCCGCCGCGCTGAACCAGGCCAAGGACGCCCGGCTGACCATCCTGGAGGTCCTCCAGGAGGCCATCGACGGGCCGGACGAGATGAGCACCTACGCGCCGCGGGTCACCGCGATCAAGGTGCCCGTCGACAAGATCGGCGAGGTCATCGGCCCGAAGGGCAAGATGATCAACTCGATCACCGAGAAGACCGGCGCCGACATCTCCATCGAGGACGACGGCACCATCTACGTCGGTGCCGCGGACGGGCCCTCCGCGGAGGAGGCGATCGGCATGATCAACGCCATCGCCAACCCGCAGCTGCCGAAGATCGGCGAGCGGTTCCTCGGCACGGTCGTCAAGACCGCCGCCTTCGGCGCCTTCGTCTCGCTGGTCCCCGGCAAGGACGGGCTTGTCCACATCTCGAAGCTCGGCAACGGGAAGCGGATCGGCAAGGTCGAGGACGTCGTCTCGGTGGGCAGCAAGCTGCGCGTCGAGGTCACCGACATCGACAACCGCGGCAAGATCTCGCTGATCCCGGTCGTCGAGGAGGGCGCGTCCGCGGACGCCCCCGCCGAGGCGCCCCAGGACGCGACGGAGCCCGCCGAGGTCTCCAGCTGAGCACTCCCGCTTCGCACGAACGGCACTCTTGTGCGGTAGGTCCGCACAAGAGTGCCGTTCGTGCGTTCGAGGGAGGTGTGGGGCGCACCGTGCTGCCCTCCGGGGTGCGGGTGCTGACCGAGCACGTGCCGGGGGTGCGCTCCGTCGCGCTGGGGATCTGGCTGCCCATCGGCTCCCGGGACGAGCGCCCGGACCAGGCCGGCGCGGCGCACTACCTGGAGCACCTGCTGTTCAAGGGCACCGGGCGGCGCACGGCGCAGGGCATCGCCGAGGAGATGGACGCGGTCGGCGGCGAGCTGAACGCGTTCACCGCCAAGGAGCACACCTGCTACTACGCGCACGTCCTGGACGAGGACGTGCCACTCGCGCTGGACGTCCTCGCGGACGTCGTCACGAACGCGGAGCTCGCCCACACGGACGTCGAGCTCGAGCGCGGGGTCGTCCTCGAAGAGATCGCCATGCGAGACGACGATCCCGAGGACCTGCTCGGCGAGCTGTTCGACGAGACCCTGCTCGCGGGCCATGCGCTCGGCCTTCCCGTGATCGGCTCCGAGGAGTCGATCCGCGGGATGGCGCGGGACACGCTGTTCGACTTCTGGCGCGGCGAGTACACCGCGCCGCGGATGGTGGTCGCGGCCGCGGGCAATCTCGACCACGACCACATCGTGGACCTGGCGGCGAAGGCACTGGGGGACTGGCCGGACGCCCCGCCGGTCACCCCGCGCCCCGGGGGCGGGGTGCGGCTCCCGGCTCGGCGCGGCCTCGCACTGCGCACGGACGACTCGGAGCAGGCCCACCTCATGCTCGGCGTCCCGGCGCTGGACCGACACGACCCGCGGCGGCCCGTGCTGGCGGTGCTGAACACCGCGCTCGGCGGCGGGCTGAGCTCGCGGCTGTTCCAGCAGGTCCGTGAGCAGCGCGGGCTGGCCTACCAGGTGTACTCGTCGCAGGTGTCGTACGCGGACGCGGGGACCTGGTCGGTCTACGCGGGCTGCGCGCCGGAGCGGCTCGGCGAGGTCGTCGCGGTGGTGCGGGACGTGCTCGCGGGCGCCGCGGCGGACGGGATCACCGAGGCCGAGGTGCTGCGGGCCAAGGGCTCGCTGCGCGGCGGGACGGTGCTGGGGCTGGAGGACACGGCCTCGCGGATGAACCGCCTCGGCCGCTCCGAGCTGGACCACGGCCGCAGGCGCACCCTGTCGGAGACCCTCGAGGGGATCGACGCCGTCACCCCGTCCGAGGTCGCCGACCTGGCCCGGGACCTGCTGACCCAGGACCTCACCGCCGCGGTCGTGGGCCCCTTCGACACCCCCGAAGACCTCCCCGCCGCCCTCCACGACCTGGCCTGACCCGACCGTCGAACCCACCGTGGTGTCGGACTCGCGGGAGTGTCCGCGAGTCCCCCACTTCCGACGCGCGAGTTCCCCACTCCCGCCGGGTGAGTCGGACATCGGGTCCGGGCCCGGTCGTCGGGGAGCCTGCGGCCCGCGTCGGGTGAGTAGGCTGATCACGTGGTGTTGTCGCTGGTCGCGGGCCTGCTGATCGTCGTCGGACTGGTGGGTGTCGTCTCCCAGGTCCTGCCCGGGTTGATCGTGGTGCTCGCCGGTGTGGCGGTGTGGGGGATCCCGCGGGGGGACGCGCTCGGCTGGTGGGTCGTCGGCGTCGCCGCGGCCCTGCTCGTGCTCGGGACCGTCGTCAAGTACCTGGTCCCCGGCAAGCAGCTCAAGGACGCGGGCGTGCCCGGTCGGTCGCTGTTGCTCGGCGCCGTGCTCGGGATCATCGGGTTCTTCGTGATCCCGGTGGTCGGGTTGTTCCTCGGGTTCGTGCTCGGTGTCTACCTCGCCGAGCTCGCCCGCCTCGGCAGCTCCGCCGCGGCCTGGCCGTCGACGAAGCACGCCCTGCGCGCGGTGGGGTGGAGCATCGTGATCGAGCTGGCCGCGGCCCTGCTGATGACCGCCGCGTGGATCGTGGGCCTGGTCATGGCCTGAAGTGGGCCGCGGGCGTGTGCCCGAAGTGGCGGCGGAACGCGTCGACGAATCCGTTGAGGGACGCGTAGCCGACGCGGCGGGCCACGGCGGCGACCGGCACGCCGTCGGCCAGCAGGGGGAGTGCCGCCCGCAGCCGCACCTGCGTGCGCCAGTCCGTGAAGGTCATCCCGGTGTCGGAGAAGGCCCGCCGCAGGGTGCTGACGCTCGTGCCCAGAGCGGGCGCCCACTCGTCGAGCGAGCGGGGGTCGGCGGGGCGGGCGGACAACGTCTCCGCGACCACCCGGGCTCGACGGTCGGTGGGCATCGGCACCTCGACGCCCCGGTCCGACACGGTCCCGACCAGGCCGAAGAACAGCGAGCGCGCCGAGTCCTCGACGCGCTGCAGGTCGGGGCCGGACAGGGCGAGCAGCAGCTCGCGCAGCAGCGGCCCGACCCCGATCACGGTCGGCGCGGTCCAGCCCAGCGGACAGGCGCGCGGCCACACGTAGAGGCAGTGCAGGGCCGCGGGTGGCCGGTTGGTCGTGTCGTGCACCGCGTGTGCCGGGATGAACAGCGCCCGGGTCGGCGGGAGCACCCAGGACCGCCCCTCGACGACCGCCGTGGTCAGGCCCTCGCTGACCCACGCGATCTGGTGCTGCCGATGTCGGTGCGGGCCCCACCCTCCGGGTTCGGACGGACCGAACCGGCAGATCCACATGTCGAGGACGTCCTCGCCGTCGTGGCCCTCGTAGGGCGGGGCCGCTGCCGCGAGGGTCATGGCTGCTCCCTGGGGTGGTGTGAGCGCTGAGCTGGTAGGTGTCGCAGCGTAGCTGAGGTTAGCCTCACCAATGTGCGACTCCCCGCGTTCGTCCTCATCGCCACGGCCGTGGTCCTGGCAGGCTGCTCCGTTCCCGCCCCGCAGGCGGCCGCTCCCGAGGCGGTGACCGTCACGCACGCGTTCGGGAGCACGACCGTCCCGCCGAACCCCCAGCGCGTCGTGAGCGCGGGGTACACGGAGCAGGACACGCTGCTGGCGCTCGGCGTCACGCCCGTCGCGGTGACGGACTGGTACGGCGACCAGCCCCACGCGACCTGGCCGTGGGCCCGGGACGAGCTGGGCTCGGCCACCCCGACCGTGCTCACCGCCGCGGACGGCCCGGACTTCGAGGCGATCGCCGCCCAGCGCCCGGACCTCATCGTCGCGACGAACGCGGGGCTGGACCGGGCCCGGTACGACCGGCTCGCGGCCATCGCCCCGACCGTCGCACAGCCCGCGGGCGGCAGCGCCTACTTCGCCCCATGGGACGACCAGACCCTGCTGATCGGCCGGGCGCTGGGCAGGGGCCCCGAGGCCGCCGCGCTGGTCGACGGCATCAAGCAACGCTTCGCGGAGGCCGCCGCGGCCCACCCCGAGTTCCGCGGCGTCCCGGCGGTCTTCCTCCAGGCGCCCTACTACGATGGCCAGGCCATCGCCTACCAGGACGGCCTGTCCACGGACTTCCTGACCGACCTCGGCTTCACCGTGCCCGCGGACATCGACCGCTTCGCCCCGGAGGGCGACACCCAGCAGGCCTACATCCCGATCGAGAGCCTCGGCGTGCTGAACTCGGCGACGGTGCTCCTCTGGGCCACGGAGGACGCCGAGGCGCGGACCGCACTGGAGGCACAGCCGCTCTACCGGTCGCTCACCCCGGTGCAGGGCGGGAACCTCGCCTTCACCGACGGCGTGCTGGCGGGCGCGATCTACTTCACCAGCCCGCTCTCGCTGCCCTACGTGCTGGACACCCTGGTCCCGCTGCTCGACGAGGCCGTGGCGGGGAACCCGGAGACCCGGCCCGTAGGCTCGCCCGCATGATCCGAGTGGCGGTGCTGGGGGCGAAGGGGCGGATGGGGTCCGAGGCGGTCGCGGCGGTCCGCGCCGCGGGCGACCTGGAGCTGGTCGCGGAGATCGGCTCCGGCGACCCGATCTCCGGCATCGCCCCCGCGGACGTCGTGGTGGACCTGACCAGGCCGGACGTCGTCATGGAGAACCTGCGGTACGTCCTCGGCGCGGGCAAGCACGCCGTCGTCGGGGTGTCGGGGTTCGACGACGAGCGGCTCGCGGCGGTCCGGGAGATACTCGCGGGGACGGACCTCGGCGTCCTGATCGCCCCGAACTTCGGCGTCGGCGCCGTGCTGACGATGCACTTCGCGGCGATCGCCGCCCCCTTCTTCGAGTCCGTCGAGATCGTCGAGGCGCACCACGAGAAGAAGGTGGACGCGCCGTCGGGCACCGCGGCCCGCACCGCGACCCTCGTCGCGCAGGCGCGCGCGAAGGCGGGGCTCGGGCCGGTGCCGGACGCCACGACCAGCGACCCGGACGGGGCGCGCGGCGCGGTCGTCGACGGGATCCACGTGCACGCCATCCGGATGCCGGGCGTGGTGGCGCAGCAGGACGTCATCCTCGGCGAGGCGGGGGAGACGCTGACGATCTCGCACAACAGCGCGAACCGGGCCTCGTTCATGCCGGGTGTGCTGATGTCCGTCCGCGCGGTGCCGACGCGGCCCGGCCTCACCTTCGGCCTGGAACCGCTACTCGGCCTGTAGGTCGAGCGTGCCCGTGTGCCGGACCTCGCGGACCGTGCCCTCGCCGGTGTCGAGGGTGCGGACCGCGCCGTCCGCGGCCCAGCCCGCCCGCTCGTAGAAGCGCCGGGAGGCGGTGTCCGCCTCCGGCACCCAGGCCCGGCCCTCCCGTGAGCCCGCGCGGCGCAGGGCCGCGCCCGCCGCCGCGAGCAGCCGCCCGCCGTGTCCGCGCCTGCCCCACCGCGGCTCGACGAGCAGCGTGCTGATCTCCGCGATCGCCAGGCCGTCCTGCCCGGCGTAGTGGGCGGCGGCGCAGAAGCCGACCGTCCACTCGCCCTCCAGCGCGACGAGCACGTGGTACGGCTCCCCGGCGGCGACGGCGTCCTGCCAGGTGCCGCGGGCGTCCTCGCTGGTCAGTGCGTCGAGGGCGGCGGGTGGGAGGAGGTCCGCGTAGACCAGGCGCCAGGTCTCGGCCTGGATGCGGACGATCTCGTCGACGTCCGTGTCGACGGCGGGGCGGACCGAGGCGAGGGCCATGGGCAATTCGTACCCTGCCTCACCTCGCCTGGCCCGGGCGGCCCCGACGTGGCAGCGTCGGCCCGTGTGAACAGACGTTCAGCGCCGCTGCGGACCGCCTGGCTCGCGCTGGGCTCGGTCTACCTGCTCTGGGGATCGATCTACCTGCTGAACAGGTTGATCATCGCCGACGTCCCGCCGCTGCTCGCGGGTGGTGTCCGGTTCCTCGTGGCCGGAGGGACGCTGGCGGCGCTGGTGCTGGTCGTCGCGGGCCCGCGGGGGCTGCGGATGACGCGCCCGCAGCTGCTCACGACCCTGCTGTCGGGCCTGCTGCTGCCCGCGTGGGGGAACGGGCTGGTCGCCGTCGCCCAGACGCAGATCCCCTCAGGGCTGGCGGCGCTGCTGCTCGCGGTGGTCCCGCTGTACATCGCCGTGCTGCGGACGGTGACGGGGGACCGGCCGTCGCCGGCGACGCTCGTCGGTGTCCTGGTGGGGCTGGTCGGGCTCGGGGTCCTCGTCCTCGCCGGGCCGGGCTCCGGTGGCACCGCGGGCAGTGCGTGGTGGGGGCCGTGGCTGGTCGTGCTGGCCGGGCTGGGCTGGGCCACCGGCACCTTCGCGACGACCCGCCTGCCGGTCCCGCCGAACCCGTTCGCCCTGGCCGCGGTGCAGATGCTCGCGGGCGGGGTGATCATGCTGGCGGTCGGGGCCGCGGTGGGCAGTCGGGTCGATCCCACCGTGCTGCCCGCGTCGACGTGGTGGTTCTGGGCGGCCGCGGTGCTCGCGACGCTCGGCGGGTTCAGCGGCTACGCGATCGCCCTGCGCGGCCTGCCCGTCTCGACCGTCGCGACCTACGCCTACGTCAACCCGGTGATCGCGGTGCTGCTCGGGGTGCTGCTGGTCGACGAGCGGTTCTCGCTGCTGCAGGTCCTGGGCGGGGGGATCGTGCTGGTCGCCGTGGTGCTGGTGGTGCGGGCGGAGCGCAGGCCGCGCGACGACGGGCGGGTGCTCGAGCCGGTCCCGGACCCGCCGCCCCGCTCGACGCCCTGATCACCCGCACGGAACTGTCGGGGGTGGGTGGCAGCATGCGTGGGGTGCGGACACTCTCGGCAGACGTGGCGCGGCGCACCGCCCTCGCCGCGCAGGGCTTCGGAGACCCCCGCCCCGCGGGCCCGGTGACCCGGCGGCATCTCGCGCGGGTGCTCGGGCGCACCCAGCTGCTGCAGCTGGACTCGGTGAACGTCGCGGTGCGGGCGCACTACATGCCGCTGTTCTCCCGGCTCGGGGCGTACCCGCGCGCGCTGCTGGACTCCGCCGCCTGGGCGGACTCGGCGCGCCGGCCCCGGATGATGGTCGAGTACTGGGCGCACGAGGCGAGCCTGCTGCCGGTGGCGGACTGGCCGCTGCTGCTCTCCGGGGCCAAGCGGCCGGGCTGGTGGCGGCACTACGCCGAGCTGGCCGAGCGGCGGTCCGGGCTGGTCGACGAGGTGCTGGCCGCGGTCAAGGAGCTCGGCCCGGTCGGCGCGGGGGCACTGGAGCGCGCCCTCGGCTCGGAGGGCCGCCCGCCCGGGGTCACCTGGTGGGAACGGTCCGAGGTGAAGCGGATCTGCGAGTACCTGTTCGGGCTCGGGGCGCTCACCACCGGCACCCGGGTGAACTTCCAGCGGATGTACGACCTGCCCGAGCGAGTGCTGCCGCCCGAGGTGCTGGCCGCGCACCCGATGGACCACGCCGAGGCCGCGCGCGGCCTGATCCGCCGCTCCGCGCTCGCGCTGGGCATCGGGACCGAGCCGGACCTGCGGGACTACTACCGGCTGGGCCCGGCCGACTCGCAGCGGGCGGTCGCCGAGCTGGTCGAGGCGGGGGAGCTGGAGCCGGTGGCGGTGAAGGGCTGGCCCGCCCCCGCGTACCGGTGGCCCACGGCCACGGTCCCGCGGCGGATCGAGGGCCGGGCGCTGCTGTGCCCGTTCGACCCGCTGATCTGGGAGCGGGAGCGCACCGAGCGGATCTTCGGTTTCCGCTACCGCATCGAGATCTACGTCCCGGAGCCGAAGCGGGAGTTCGGCTACTACGTCTTCCCGTTCCTGCTGGACGGCGAGCTGGTCGCCCGGGTCGACCTCAAGGCCGACCGCGCGGCGGGGGTGCTGCGCGTGCAGGGCGCCTTCGCCGAGCCCGGGGTCGCCTCGGCGC
This sequence comes from Pseudonocardia xishanensis, assembly GCF_039541715.1. NCBI lineage: Bacteria > Bacillati > Actinomycetota > Actinomycetes > Pseudonocardiales > Pseudonocardiaceae > Pseudonocardia > Pseudonocardia xishanensis. Next base: position 15,199 of record NZ_BAABGT010000066.1, on the reverse strand, counting down.
GAGTGGCCGCGGAGCTGCTGGCCGAGCTGGACGTGATGGCGGAGTGGCTGGAGCTGGATGCCGTCGAGGTGATGCCGCGCGGCGACCTCGCCGGAGCGCTCACCCGCGCCCGCTGACGCCCGTGTGGCACGAGCACCACCGGAGGGTGCTCGTGCCACACGAGGGTCAGACGCCGACGGTCGCCGCGCGCGTCACCAGGATGTCGCCGCTGCCCGTGCGGCCGGTGATCCGCAGGGGCGGGGTGTCGGTGGGGGCCACCGCGCCCACGTCCAGGTCGCTGCGCGCCTTGCCCGAGCCGGAGGTGAGATCCAGCTCCGCGGCCACGCCCGAGTGCACCCCGACCCGCAGCGAACCGGAGCCGGTGGTGAGGTCGACGGTGCCGGAGTGGGCGTCCGCCAGCACGACGTCCCCCGAGCCGGTCTTGAGCGTGAGGTCGCCGTGCAGCTCGCCGAGCGTGACGTCCGCGCTGCCCGCCTTGATCGTGGTCGCGCCGCCGAGCGAGGCGACCGAGATCCCGCCGGAACCGGTGCGGATCCTGGCGTCCGCCCCGACGATCCCCAGCTCCACCCGGCCGGAACCGGTGGTGACCTCGGCGGACCCCGAGACCTCGTCGAGGTGGGCGGACCCCGAGCCCGTGCGCACCGCGGCCCAGCCGGCGCGCCCGGCCACGGACACGTCGCCCGCGCCGGTGCGGACCGCGAGGCGGGAGCCCGCGGGCGCCCAGACGGTCACGGACAGGGGGACCACCCGCAGCGGGAGGTCCCGGGTGGAGCGGACCACCAGCCGTCGGGCCGCGGCGTCCCAGCTCAGCTCGGCGGCGCGCACCGCGGCGGCGCCGGGATCGCCGGTCGCCTCACCGGTGGCGGAGCCGAGCCAGTTGAGGATGCCGGTGAGCCCCTGCTCCCAGGGGCTGTCGCCGTGCGGATCGTGCCGGATCTCGGCGCGGACCTCGGTGGCGGAGTCGTTGAGCTCGACCCGCACCCGCCCGACGTCGATCCCGATCTCGATCTCCGCGGCCTCGCTGCACGGCCACGCGTCCTGCCTGCCCAGGTCCTGCGGCTGCTCGGTCATCCCTGCACCCACCCCTTCAGCCGACCGTCTCCGCCGTCCCGCTCGTCGCCCCAGCCGCGCTTGTCCCAGCCGCGCTTCCCGCCCGCGAGCGCGCCCTGCACCGCCTGGGAGACCCAGGAGTTCAGCGAGACGCCCTGGGCCTGCGCGGCCTGCTCGGCCTGGGCCTTGATCTGCTCGACCATCCGCAGGGTGATCCGGCTGATGTCGCCCGCGTCCGCGCCGGGCGGGGTGAACCGCGGCGGCTCGGGCTCGTGCGAGGTGGTGCCGGTGACGGCGACGCGGACGTCCCGCCCGTCCAGCCGGACCTCCACCGTGCGGTCGCCCAGCTCCGCGGTGACCTCGGCGGCCAGGTCGGAGAGGGCGTTCATGATCGCGAGCCGCGCCGCGGGCTCGATGGCCGCGCCGAGCAGCGCGGCCGTGCGCTGGGTCTGCTCGTCCCCCGCGGCGGCGGCGGACGCGAGGTCCTCCCGCAGCTGCGTGACGTAGTGGCCGATGTCCATGACGCCACTATGGCGTCACTCTTGACGCCGCGCAATGTCGATCTGCTGTCGATCTGCTGTCGATCTGCTGTCACGATGACGCCGCGCCGGTCGTGTCGGTCCCGGCGGTTAGGCTGCCCGCATGCCGGAGACCGTGCCGCCGAAGGTCCAGCTCGTCGCGAAGACCGAGTTCTTCGCGCCGGACGACGTGCCGTGGGAGACCGACGCGGACGGCGGCCAGGCGTTGGCCGAGTTCGCCGGTCGCGCCTGCTACCAGTCCTGGACGAAGCCGAACCCGCGGACGGCGACGAACGAGGGCTACCTGCGGCACATCCTCGAGGTCGGGCACCTGTCCGTGCTGGAGCACGGCACGGTCAGCTTCTACCTCTCCGGGATATCGCGCTCGCTGACCCACGAGCTGATCCGGCACCGCCACTTCTCGTACTCGCAGCTCTCGCAGCGCTACGTCCCCGAGCGGGACGCGGCGATGGTCGAGCCGGACGTCATCGCGGACGACCCCGAGCTCCACCAGATGTTCCTCGACGCCGCCGAGGCCTCGGTCAAGGCCTACGAGAACCTCCTGGAGGGCCTCGAGAAGCGGTTCGCGGACGTCCCGAACGCCACCCTGCGCCGCAAGCAGGCCCGGCAGGCGGCCCGGGCGATCCTGCCCAACGCCACCGAGACGCGGATCGTCGTCACCGGCAACTACCGCGCGTGGCGGCACTTCATCGCGATGCGCGCCTCGGAGCACGCGGACGTCGAGATCCGCGCGCTGGCGGTCGAGGTGCTCAAGCAGCTGCAGGCGGCGGTGCCGAACGTCTTCCGGGACTTCGAGATCAACACCCTGGAGGACGGGACCGAGGTCGCGAGCAGCCCGTTCGTGGCGGAGGGCTAGCGGGCTCACGCGGGTCCGCCCGCTCCGGCGAGAGGCAGCCCGTGCTCCAGCGCCCGCACCGACGGTCCGGCCTCGCCGGGCCGGTCGCGGCCCTCGGCGCACCCTGGTTGTGGTTCCTCCTGCGCGACCACACCGGTCCGGTGGGGGACGTGGTCGCGATCCTGCTGCCCGTGCTCGTCGTGCTCGGGGCCCTCGCCCTGGCCTGGCGACGGTGCGCGCTGCTCGCGGATCCCGCGGACGTCACGGTGCTGAGCGAGACGTCCTTCGGCGCGCACCGGCGCCTGGCCGACGGCTACCGGTACTCGGTGTTCGGGGGCACCGGGGACGTCTCGGTCTACAGCCGCTTCCCGCTGCGGGTGCTGGAGAAGGCGGGCCGGGACCTGCCGGGCGGCCGGGTGCGCGTCGAGGCGCCGGTGCCGTTCACGCTCTACGCCCTCCACGTCCCGCGGCCCTGGATCACCGACCGCGGGTACCAGGTCACGCCCGTCGAGCACCATCGGATCATGGTGGCGCTGGCCGCCCAGGTGGCGGCGGAGCCGGGCCCGGTGGTGCTGGCGGGGGACCTGAACACCACCGACCGCGGCCGCGACTACCGCGTGATGGCGGGCGCGCTCACCGACGCGGTCCGCGACACCCGACAGGGCCCCACCCAGGTCACGACCTGGCGGCCGCTGCTCCTGCGTATCGACCACGTGTTCGTGAGCCGGGGCTGGTGCGGCGACGACCCGCTGCACCTCCCGCTGCCGGGCTCGGACCACGACGCCGTCACCGCGACCGTCGGGCCCTGTCGCTGGAGGTAGGGCCACTCCGAGAGCCTCGGTCACCGGAGGACGCCTGCCCCCGGCCCCCGCTCCACCACCGCGAGGTGATCCACGGCACCACGGCAACGAGCACCGGGGCCTGCGGACGGTTAGCGTCGACGCTGTGAGCCTCGCCGTCGCGGAACGTGCCGCCCTGTCCGACACCCTGGCCGAACTGGGGCCGGACCGACCGACCCTGTGCGAGGGCTGGACCACCCGGGACCTGCTCGCGCACCTCCTCGTCCGGGAGCGGCAGCCGTGGGCGTCGGGCGGGATCGTCGTGCCCCTGCTCGCGCCGCTGACCGAGAAGGTCATGGCGGGCTACGAGGACACGCCCTGGTCGGAGATGGTCGCCGAGCTGCGCGCGGGCGCCCCGGCCTGGTCGCCCTTCCGGATCGCGAAGCTGGACGAGGTCGCCAACGGCGCCGAGTTCTTCGTCCACCACGAGGACGCCCGCCGCGGCATCCCCGGCTGGGAGCCGCGGCCCGCCGACCCGGACCGGGACACCGAGCTCTGGGCCCTGGTCACCCGCACCGGCCGGATGGCCCTGCGCCGCAGCCCCGTCGGCGTCGTCGTCCGCCGCCCCGAGGGTGCCACCCAGGTCCTCCGCACGGGCTCCGGCCTGGTCACCCTGGTCGGCGAGCCCGGTGAGCTGCTCCTGCACCTCTTCGGCCGCTCGGAGACCCGGGTCGAGATCGAGGGCCTCCCCGCGGACGTCGAAGCCTACGAAGCGGCCCCGCGCGGGCTGTAGCGCGACGGCGCACGGGGGCGGGGCGGTACCGTCACCCCCATGAGCCCCACGCCCGCCCGCCCCTTCGGCCAGGTGCTGACCGCCATGGTCACCCCGTTCGCGGCGGACGGGCGGTTGGACCTGGCCAAGGCCGAGGAGCTCGCCACGCACCTGGTCGATCTCGGCAACGACGGGCTCGTCGTGAACGGGACGACCGGCGAGGGCCCCACGACCAGCGACGAGGAGAAGGCCGAGCTGGTCCGGGCCGTCGTGGGTGCGGTGGGGGACCGGGCGACCGTCGTCGCCGGGGCGGGGACCTACGACACCGCACACAGTGTCCGGCTCGCGCGGCAGGCGGAGAAGGCGGGGGCGGACGGGCTGCTCGTCGTCACGCCGTACTACTCCCGTCCGCCGCAGAACGGGCTGGTCCTGCACTTCACCGCCGTCGCGGACGCCACCGAGCTGCCGGTGATGCTCTACGACATCCCGCCGCGCTCGGTGGTGCCGATCGAGCTCGAGACGCTGCAGCGGCTCGCCCAGCACCCGCGGATCGTCGCGGTGAAGGACGCGCGCAACGACCTGCGCGTCGGCACCGAGGTGCTGGCCACCACCACGCTCGCGTACTACTCCGGGGACGACCCGGTGAACCTGCCCTGGCTGTCCGTCGGGGCCGTGGGGTTCGTGTCCGTGATCGGGCACGTCGTCGCCGACCGGCTCGCCGCGATGCTCGCGGCCTACGAGGCGGGGGAGCACGACCGGGCCCGCGCGCTGCACTACGCCATGATCCCGATCCTGCGCGCCATGGGCCGCGTCGGCGGGGCGGTGTTCTCCAAGACCGCGCTGCGCCTGCGCGGGATCGACGTCGGGGAGCCGCGGCTCCCGCTGCCGCCCGCGACGGACGAGCAGGTCGCGCTGATCGCCGCCGACCTCATGGCGGGCGGTGTCGCGCTGGACCCCGACCGCGTCCCGCACACCCGAGTCTCCGGCCCGGGCCACGGCGCCCTGGGCACCCGTACGACCACAGATCTGGGGGCCGAGGTCGCCTACCGGTAGAAGTCCGGCGCTGACCTCGGGTCCCCTCCGCACGAAGAAGAGAGCACCTCACTTGACTCGCCCCACCTCCCGCAACGACCGGCGGAACCGATCCCGGGGTCGCCGGGACCGGCCGCAGGACCGCCCGGCGGCGCCGCCGCCGGAGGTCACCAACCCGGCCGAGCTGCCTGCCGGACCGCCGCCCGTCCTCCCCGACGGCGCCCTGCGCGTCTACGCACTCGGCGGCATCGGCGAGATCGGCCGCAACATGACGGTCTTCGAGTACGGCGACCGGCTCATGGTCGTCGACTGCGGAGTGCTGTTCCCGAGCGACGACTCGCCCGGCGTCGACCTGATCCTGCCGGACTTCCGCGCCATCGAGCACCGGCTCGAGGACATCGACGTGCTGGTCCTGACGCACGGCCACGAGGACCACATCGGCGCCGTGCCGTTCCTGCTGCGGCAGAAGCCGGACCTGCTGATCGTCGGCTCGCGCTTCACGCTCGCGCTGGTCGCGGCGAAGTGCAAGGAGCACCGCCTCACCCCGCACCTGCTCGAGGTGAAGGAGGGCGACCGGCTGCACCACGGGCCGTGGGACTGCGAGTACTTCGCGGTCAACCACTCCATCCCGGACGCGCTGGCCGTCGCCATCCGCACCCCCGCGGGCCTGGTCCTGCACACCGGCGACATCAAGCTGGACCAGCTCCCGCTCGACGACCGGCTCACCGACCTCGCAGGCTTCTCCCGCCTCGGTGACGAGGGCGTGGACCTGTTCCTCGTCGACTCCACGAACGCGGACGTCCCCGGCTTCGTCACCCCGGAGCGCGAGATCGGCCCGGTGATCTCGGACGTCTTCGCCAAGGCGCCGTCCCGGATCATCGTGGCCTGTTTCGCCTCGCACGTGCACCGCGTGCAGCAGGTCCTCGACGCCGCCGTCGAGCACGGCCGCAAGGTCTGTTTCGCGGGCCGGTCGATGGTCCGCAACATGGCCCTGGCCGGCGAGCTGGAGCTGCTCAACGTGCCGGACGGCCTGCTCGTGGACCTCGACGACGCCATGAAGCTGCCGGACGACCAGCTCGTCCTGGTCTCCACCGGCTCCCAGGGTGAGCCGCTCTCCGCGCTGTCCCGGATGGCGCGCGGGGACCACCGCAGCGTCGTGATCCGGCCCGAGGACACCATCGTGCTGGCCAGCTCGCTGATCCCCGGCAACGAGACCGCGATCTTCGGCGTGATCAACGGGCTGACCCGGCTCGGTGCGAAGGTCGTGCACCAGGGCAACGCGAAGGTGCACGTCTCCGGGCACTCCCCGGCCGGTGAGCTGCTGTTCCTCTACAACGCTGTGCGGCCGTCGAACGTGATGCCCGCGCACGGCGAGTGGCGCCACCTGCGGGCGAACAAGGCGCTCGCGGTGGCCACCGGGGTGCCGGAGGAGCACGTCGTGATCGCCGAGGACGGCGTCGTGGTGGACCTCGTGGACGGCCGCGCCGCGATCACCGGGCGCGTCGAGGTGGGCCGGGTGTACGTCGACGGCAACCTCGTCGGGGACATCGGCGACTCCACGCTGTCGGACCGGCTGGTCCTGGGCGAGGGCGGGTTCATCTCGATCACGGTGGTCATCGACAAGCAGAGCGGCCGTGCGGTGAGCCGCCCGACGCTCTCGGGCCGCGGTTTCTCGGACGACCCGAAGGCCCTGGACTCGGTGCTGCCGCTGGTGGAGGACGAGCTGTCCCGCACCGAGAACGACAACATCACCGACCCCCACCGGGTCGCGCAGTCGGTGCGCCGGGTCGTGGGCAAGTGGGTCGGCGAGACCTACCGCCGCCGCCCCATGATCGTCCCGACCGTCATCGCCGTCTGACGGCCCGCGTCCGACTCGCCCTCCGAGTCGGACACCCGGCCGGGGTGGGGTGTGGCGGTCACCGGTTTCGTCGGGTTCCGCGACTACCGTGGGCGACATGGCGGGACGAGGGGCGGCCGGGCGGGCCGCGAGCGAGGACGCGTGGGCGACGGCCGGATCCGGTCGGCCGCGCGCCTCGTCGTCGTCGCGCTCGTCCTCCCGGTCGTCGTCCTCGCGGTCGCGGTCGAGCACGTCCCGGACGCCGGCGAAGCGGGCCCCCGCCAAGCGTCCGGCCGCGAAGCGCGCTCCCGCGAAGAAGCAGCCGGACCTGATCGACAAGGGCATCGACGCGGTCGGCCGCGGCGTCGTCAAGATGACGAAGTCCGCGGGCCGGGCCGCGGGGCGGACCCGCGAGATCGATCCCGCGCACCGCCGGGACGGGCGGGGTGTGCTGTTCATCGTGCTCGCCGTGATCTCCGCGGCGGGCATCTGGTGGGGGGCGGGCGGCCCCGTCGGCAGCGGGTTCTCCGCGGGCGTCGGCGCGGTGTTCGGGCTGGCCGGGGTGCTGTTGCCGGTCATCCTGCTGATCGTCGGCATCGTGTTGATGACCACGCCCGCGCACCCGGAGGCCCGGCCGCGCATCGCCGTCGGCACGCTGCTGCTCACCCTCGGCGTGCTCGGGCTCGTCCACCTGTTCTCCGGCTCGCCGAACGATCCCGGGCTGTGGTCCTCGGGCGGCGGGGCGATCGGGTACGTGGCCGCCACCCCGCTCAAGAGCGGGCTCACCGGCTGGATCGCGGTGCCGGTGCTGCTGCTGCTCAGCTTCTACGCGTTCCTCGTGCTCACGGCCACGCCCGTGCGCGAGGTCCCCAACCGCGTCCGGCGCCTGCTCGGCAAGCCCGAGGTCCACCCCGAGGGCGAGGAGGACGCCGAGGACGTCGACGACGCCGACGACGAGCCGCTCGCCGAGGAGGAGCCGCCCGCGCGGCGCCGCCCGTCCCGCCGCCGTCAGGCCGCGAGCGCGGACGCCTCCGACGACGAGCCGCCCGCCCCCGCGGAGCCGGAGGAGATCTACGTCCCCGTCCCGCCGCGGGCCAAGTCCGAGCCGGAGCCGGAGAAGGCCCCGAAGCCCAAGCGTCCCGACCCGGCCGCGATCGTCGCCACCCCGCCGGCGGAGGACATCCCCGCCGAGGGCGAGCAGATGTCGATGGCGATCCGCGAGCCCGTCTCCGAGGGCGAGTACCGGCTGCCGCCCGCGGACATGCTGGAGACCGGCCCGCCGCCGAAGGTCCGCTCGGCGGCCAACGACGAGATGATCGAGCGCATCACCGGCGTGCTGGACCAGTTCAACGTCGACGCGCAGGTCACCGGCTTCACCCGCGGCCCGACCGTCACCCGGTACGAGATCGAGCTGGGCCCGGCCGTGAAGGTCGAGAAGATCACCCAGCTGACGAAGAACATCGCCTACGCGGTGGCCACCGACAACGTCCGCATCCTCGCGCCGATCCCTGGCAAGTCCGCGGTGGGCATCGAGGTGCCCAACTCCGACCGCGAGATGGTCCGCCTCGGCGACGTGCTGCGCTCCGGCACCGCGCGCGCCGAGCAGCACCCGATGGTCATCGGGCTGGGCAAGGACATCGAGGGCCACTTCCTCTGCGCCAACCTGGCGAAGATGCCGCACCTGCTGGTCGCGGGCTCCACCGGTTCCGGCAAGTCCAGCTTCGTGAACTCGATGCTGGTCTCGCTGCTCCAGCGGGCCACGCCGGAGGAGGTGCGGATGATCCTCGTCGACCCGAAGATGGTCGAGCTCACGCCGTACGAGGGCATCCCGCACCTGATCACGCCCATCATCACCCAGCCGAAGAAGGCCGCGTCCGCGCTGGCCTGGCTCGTGGAGGAGATGGAGCAGCGCTACCAGGACATGCAGGCCAACCGGGTCCGCCACATCGACGACTTCAACCGCAAGGTCCGCTCCGGCGAGATCACCGCGCCGCTGGGCAGCGAGCGGGAGTACCGGCCGTACCCGTACATCCTCTGCATCGTCGACGAGCTCGCCGACCTCATGATGACCGCGCCGCGAGACGTCGAGGACGCCATCGTCCGGATCACGCAGAAGGCCCGTGCGGCGGGCATCCACCTCGTGCTGGCGACCCAGCGGCCGTCCGTGGACGTCGTCACGGGTCTGATCAAGACGAACGTGCCGTCGCGGCTGGCGTTCGCGACGTCCTCGCTCACCGACTCGCGGGTCATCCTGGACCAGCCCGGTGCCGAGAAGCTGATCGGCATGGGGGACGGGCTCTACCTGCCGATGGGCGCCTCCAAGGCCGTCCGCATGCAGGGCGCCTACATCTCGGACGAGGAGATCTCCGAGGTCGTCGCGTTCACCAAGGAGCAGGCGGAGCCGACGTACCTCGAGGGCGTCACCGTGCAGAAGCAGGGTGAGGCCAAGGAGATCGACCCGGACATCGGAGACGACCTCGAGGTGCTGGTGCAGGCGGCCGAGCTGATCGTGACCTCGCAGTTCGGGTCCACCTCGATGCTGCAGCGCAAGCTCCGCGTGGGCTTCGCGAAGGCGGGCAGGCTGATGGACCTGCTCGAGAGCCGCGGGATCGTGGGGCCGTCCGAGGGGTCCAAGGCCCGGGACGTGCTGATCAAGCCGGAGGAGCTGGAGAGCGTCATCTGGCTGCTGCGCGGCGGGGGCGGCGAGGCTCCCGGTAGCGACGACGATGAGTAGTTGAGCCTTCTACCAGCGAAAACGGTGTGGGCACTCCCACAACCGGGCCCTCGGCGTCACCGTTTCGTGACCGCCTCTGGTTGAGTGTCCCCCCGGCACACGCACGTCGGAAGGGCATGGATGTTCTGGAGCAAGCGAGGCAAGGGGTCGCGCCGCGGCGACACCGGACGGAGCGCGATGCTCCCGATCCCGCTCACGGGAGGGGTGCTGAGCGGGCGGGTGCAGGACGCCGAGGGCAGGCCCCTCGCGGGCGCCGAGGTCTCGGTGCTGGACCGCACCAGCACGCGCATCGTCCACGCGGACACGGACCCGTTCGGCTACTTCACCGCGGCGCTCGTCCCGGGGCAGTACCGGGTCCGCGCCGAGGCGGGCGGCTACCGCGGCAACGGCGGCACCATCGAGGTCGAATGGGGTAAGCACGCCGAGATGGGCGCCCTGACCCTGGACGCCGACCAGTCGCTGACCCCACCCCCGCCCGCGGTCTACTCGATCGACCCGGACCACTCGTCGGTCCGGTTCATCGCCCGACACATCGGCATGTCGCGGGTCTACGGGCGCTTCAACCGCTTCCGCGGGCAGATCCGGCTCGCCGAGCCGTTCGAGGACTCGTCGGTGGACGTGGTGATCGAGTCCGCGAGCGTGGACACGAACGTGGACGCGCGGGACACCCACCTGCGCTCCCCGGACTTCCTGGACGTCGAGCGCTTCCCCGAGCTGCGCTTCTCCTCGACGCGGTTCCGGCGCGGCGCGGGCAACCGCTGGATCGTGGACGGCGACCTCACGCTGCACGGCCTGACCAGCGACGTCCAGCTGGACGTCATGTTCCTCGGCATGGCCGAGTGGAACGGACAGCGCGCGGGCGCGGTCGCCACGGCCGAGCTGCACCGCGAGCACTTCACCCTCAACTGGCAGCAGACGATCAGCCGGGGCGTGCCGGTCGTCGGGTCGACGATCGAGATCACGCTGGACGTGCAGGCCGTCCGGCAGTAGTGAAGCTCTGCTGCCGCCATGCCTCGTAGACGGCGACGGCGGCGGCGTTCGCCAGGTTCAACGACCGGGATCCGGCCACCATCGGCAGCCGGACCCGGTCGGTGGCCGCGGCCGCGACCTCGGCGGGCAGCCCCACGGACTCGGAGCCGAACAGCAGCACGTCCCCGGGGACGTACGCGACATCGGTGTACAGCCGCTCCGCGTTCGTGGTGAAGGCCAGGATCCGCGCGGGGGCGGTCGCCGCCACCAGCCCCGGGTAGTCCGCGTGCACGTGCAGGTCGGCCAGCTCGTGGTAGTCGAGTCCGGCCCGGCGCACGCTGCGCTCGTCGAGTGAGAACCCCAGCGGCTCGACGAGGTGCAGCTCCGCGCCCGTGTTGGCGGCGAGCCGGATCGCGCTGCCGGTGTTGGGCGGGATCTCGGGGGCGTGGAAGGCGATCCGGAACACCACGTCAGCGTGCCAGACGAGCCTCACCGGGCCGGGCGCTCGGCCAGCCACGCGGTGGCCGTGAGGCCCGCGAGCTCGCGGAAGTCCCGGGCGAGGTGGGCCTGGTCGGCGTAGCCGCAGGTCGCGGCGATGTCGGCGAGGGCGGGCCGGTGCGGTGCGCGAAGCAGGTCGCAGGCCCGTTCGAAGCGGATCACCCGGGCCGCGGACTTGGGGGTCAGGCCGGTCTCGCCGCGGAACTGCAGCGCGAGGTGCCGCCTGCTCCACCCGACCTCCCGGGCCAGCTCCTCGATGCGCAGGGTGCCGCCGGTCCGGGCGAGCCGGGCCCAGGCCCGCGCGACCTCGGGGCGGGGATCGGGGCTCCGGGCGTCGGCGGCCAGGCGGGACAGGGCGGCGTCGAGCAGGGCGAAGCGGCCGCGCCAGGTCGGGGCCTCCGCGAGCCGGGCGACCAGCCGGTCGGCCCGCGGCCCGATCAGGTCGCCCAGCCCGACGACGTCCCCGCTCAGCGCGCTCGCCGGCGTGCCCAGCAGGGTGCGGGCGCCGAGCCAGGTCAGGCGCAGCTGCAGGCCGGTCTGCGCCGGGCCCGTCGCGATCACCGCGGGGGAGTCGTGCAGACCGCCGACCATGCTCGTGAACGAGCCGGGGGAGCGCCCCGGGTCCGGCGTCCGCGCGATGTCGACGGTGCCGTCGAGGCACAGCAGGAGGGTGAGGTGCCCGCCGGGCACACCCATGTGGGTCCCCGGCGCCGCGGCGGGCGTCCGGTACCCGGTGTAGAGGTCGACGAGGGGTCGCAGGGCGGCCGACGGCCGCGCCCACACGAACTCCGCCGTCATGCCGACGAAGGGTAGCGCCCGAGCCGTCCCTCAGAGCTCGGACGCGCGCCGGGCCCCACGGCCGCGCAGCCACGCCACGAGCTCCGCGGCTCCCGCGCGCTCGGCGGCGTCCAGCGGGGTCAGCCGCTCCCACCCCGGCACGTGGTCGAGGCGGGCGCCGCGGGCCAGCAGCAGCTCCGCGGCCGCCCGGCTGCCGCCGTGGCAGGCGTACCAGAAGCAGAGGTCGAGATCGTCGACCGAGTCCAGCAGGTCCACCAGCCCGAGCGCGGCCGCCTCGGCCTGGCGCACCGTCGCCCCGCGCTCGACGAGCCGCGCCGCGGCGGCCCGCTGCGCGAACGCGACGGCGTCGGACAGCGGCGTGCCGTCCGCGATGACCGCTCCGTCCGCGTCGATGTCCGCGCCGAGGTCCAGCAGGGCGTCCACCAGCGGGACGTCGTCGTTGCTCGCGGCCCAGTGCAGCGCGGTCTCGCGGTGCGCCCCGACGAACCGCGCGTCCACGTCCGCCCCGGCCGCGACCAGCGCCGCCGCGGTGGCGGGCCCGTGCGCCCGGTTGCCCGGCCAGTCCGCGAGCACGTGCAGCAGGGTCCGCTGTCCGTCCGGGCGGGCGTGCACGAGACCCGGGTCGGCGGCGAGCAGCACGGCGAGCCGGTCGAGATCACCCGCGCGCACCGCCTCGACCGCGTTCACAGGGTGAGCATCATCCGGGTGTTGCCGAGGGTGTTCGGCTTGACGTGCGCAAGATCCAGGAACTCGGCCACGCCCGCATCGTAGGAGCGCAGCATCGCCGCGAACACCTCCTGGGACACCGGCGTGCCGTCGATCTCGACGAAACCGTGCCCGCCGAAGAAGTGCTTCTCGAAGGTCAGCACGAACAGCCTGCGCAGCCCGATCTCGCGGGCGCCATCGATCAGCGCGGAGACCAGCGCGTGCCCGACGCCGCGGCCCAGGACCGACGGGTGCACCGCGACCGTGCGGATCTCGCCGAGGTCCTCCCACAGCACGTGCAGCGCGCCGCAGCCCACGACCGCGCCGTCCACCTCGGCGACCAGGAACTCCGGCACGGCCTCGTACAGCGTGACGATCTCCTTGGCCAGCAACACCTTGCCCGCGTAGTTGTCCACGAGGGACTTGATCGTCGTCACGTCGGCGGTGCGCGCCCGCCGGACGGCCACCGCTGCCATGGCGGTGGAGCCTAGCGCCCTGCCCGCGCCGCCCGGCCCGGCGTCTACGCTGTGTGCCGTGAGTTCCCCTGAACCGCCGCGTCGGGCGGCCCTGCTGACGCTGGGCTGCGCCCGCAACGAGGTCGACTCCGAGGAGCTCGCCGGCAGGCTGGCGGGCTCCGGTTGGGAGCTGGCGGAGGCGGACGAGGCGGACGTCATCGTCGTCAACACCTGCGGTTTCGTGGAGCAGGCGAAGAAGGACTCCATCGACACGCTGCTGTCGGCGTCGGACGTCGCGCGGAACCGCGGGGCCAAGGTCGTCGCGGTCGGGTGCATGGCCGAGCGGTACGGCAAGGAGCTCGCGGACAACCTCCCCGAGGCCGACGCCGTGCTGGGCTTCGACGCCTATCCCGAGCTCGCCGAGCGCCTGCAGGACGTGCTGGACGGGCACGCCCCGATCTCCCACGTCCCCGTCGACCGCCGCACGCTGCTGCCCATCGCGCCGGTCGAGCGCCAGGCCTCCGAGCGGGCGATCCCGGGGCACGAGTGGGTCCCGCGCGCCCGCCTGCAGTCCGGCCCCGTCGCCTCGCTGAAGCTCGCGAGCGGCTGCGACCGGCGGTGCGCCTTCTGCGCCATCCCGTCCTTCCGCGGATCGTTCGTCTCCCGCAGGCCCGAGGAGATCCTGGGCGAGGCCGCGTGGCTGGCGGGCGAGGGCGTCCGCGAGCTGGTGCTGGTCAGCGAGAACTCCACGTCCTACGGCAAGGACCTGCCCGGCGGCACCCGTGCGCTGGTGGACCTGCTGCCCCGGCTCGCCGCGATCCCCGGCATCGAGCGGGTGCGGGTGTCCTACCTGCAGCCCGCCGAGACCCGCCCGGACCTGTTGCAGGTCATCGCGACCACGGACGGGGTCGCGCCGTACTTCGACCTGTCGTTCCAGCACGCGTCGGCCTCAATGCTGCGCCGCATGCGCCGCTTCGGCTCCGTCCCGGACTTCCTGGACCTGTGCGCGCGCATCCGTGCCGCGGCGCCGGAGGCGGGGATCCGCAGCAACGTGATCGTGGGGTTCCCGGGGGAGACCGAGGAGGACCTCGCCGACCTCGAGACCTTCCTGACGGGCGCGCGGCTGGACGCCGTCGGCGTCTTCGGCTACTCGGACGAGGACGGCACCGAGGCCGCGGGCTACGAGGGCAAGCTGGAGCCCGAGGAGGTCGCCGCGCGCGTGGAGCGGATCACCGCGCTGGTGGACGAGCTGATGGCGCAGCGGGCGGAGGACCGGATCGGCACCGAGGTCGTCGTGCTGGTGGAGACCGCCGAGTCGGACACCGAGGACGCCGTCGGCCGCGCCGCGCACCAGGCGCCGGAGGTGGACGGCGAGTGTGTGTTCGTGGCGGGGGACGTGCCGCTCGAGCCGGGCTCGTTCGTGCGCGCCGAGGTGGTCGACTCCGAGGGCGCCGACCTCGTCGTGCGGGCCCTCGCGGTCGAGGTGGAGGCCTCCGGCCTCGTCGCGGCGGTCGCGGGATGAGTGCCGTGCCGGCGGAGGAGCACGTGCCCCCGCCGGAGGACGCGGTGCCGGTGCTCAACCTGGCGAACGTTCTGACCGGGATCAGGATCGTCCTCGTCCCGTTCTTCCTGGCCGCGCTGCTGGTGGCGGACGGGCACGACGTCCGCTGGCGGTTCGGGGCCTTCCTGTTGTTCGCCGTCGCGGCGATCACGGACCGGTTCGACGGCGAGATCGCCCGCAGGCGGGGCCTGGTCACCTCGTTCGGCAAGATCGCGGACCCGATCGCCGACAAGGCGCTGATGGGCGCGGCGCTGATCGGGCTGTCCGTGCTCGGGATCCTCCCGTGGTGGATCACCGTGCTGATCCTCGGCAGGGAGGTCGGCGTCACCCTGCTGCGGTTCTGGGTGCTGCGCCTCGGGGTGATCCCCGCCAGCCGCGGTGGCAAGCTGAAGACGCTGGTCCAGACGGTCGCGATCGGGCTGTTCGTGCTCCCGCTCACCGAGCTGGCCGGGCCGGTCCTCGCGCTGGACGCCGTCCGCTGGGCGTTCATGGCGGCCGCGATCGTGCTCACGGTCGTCACCGGGCTGGACTACGTCTACCGCGCGCTGCGCCTGCGCCGGGCCGCCGTCGGCTAGCTGTCGCCGCCGCAGAGGTTGTTGACGCGGTGGGCGGGTGGATGTCCGCCGATCGCGGTG
>NZ_BAABGT010000065.1:0-10223 GCF_039541715.1 Pseudonocardia xishanensis | reverse complement strand
ATTCGCCTGGGCGTGTCACCCTGCCCACCGCGTCACCAACCTCCGTAAGTAGGACACCTAGACGGCGACCTGCTCGTCTTCACCTCCGCCGCGGACGCCCCGGTCCGGCTGCGGCTCACCTGGGACGCGACCGACCCCGAGAACCTCCTGTGGCGCAACGAGACCTCCACGGACGGCGGCCCGTGGACGCTGGTCGAGGAGTACCGCTGCCGCCCGGTCGACACCGCCCACCGCCCGGCCCCCGTCGAGGTGGCCCGCCGGGTCGCCGCCCGCGCACTGAACCCGATGATGCTGCGCCTCGCCGGGCGCAGGCACTTCTACGCGGCCCGTCTCGAGCACGTGGGGCGCAAGTCCGGGCGCACCTACGCCACCCCCGTCGTGGCGCTGCGGGTGCCGGAGGGCCTCGCCGTCCCGCTGCCCTACGGGCCGGGGGTCGACTGGCACCGCAACCTGGAGGCCGCGGGCACCGCCGTGCTCACGGCGGACGGCGTCCGCTACCGCCTGAGCTCGCCGCGCACCGTCCCCGCCGAGGAGGTCCTCGCCACGCTGTCGCCCACCAGGCGCACCGCGCTCGGCGCGATCGGCGAGTTCGTGGTGGTGCACGCCGAGCCGATCCCCGCGTCCTGACGGACCCGCGGGACCCGCTCCGCCGGCCCCGCCGCGGCGGGGCCGAGCGCTCAGCGCGGCGGGGTGAGGGTCACCAGGGCCAGGTCGAACTCCCGCACCGCCGCCTCCAGCTCGGCCGGGGTGGGCCTGCGGCCCGCGTGGTCGGTCAGGCCGAGCATCCGCCCGGCCGCCCGCCAGCCGAAGCGCTCGACGACCCGATCGAACGCCGCCGCGACGGAGACCGGGTCCTCGTCGACCTCGGCGTGCATCGCGACGCGCGCGCCCCGGATCGTCACCTCGACCTCGGCCCCGCCACGCAGGTTGGCCCGCCAGGTGTGCTGGGTGACCACCAGGTGCGCGCCGTCCAGCTCGATGTACCCGACCGGGATGTCGAACCGGCGCCCGCTCCGGCGGCCGGTCACGTGCAGGATCAGCAGCGCGCTGTCCAACGCGCCGTGCAGCGGGGACCGCAGCACCCCGCGCACGAGCGGGTTGACGAGGTCGACCATCGGCTGCGGCGGGACGGTCCGGGTGAGGGTGGTGCTCATCGTCGTTTCCTCTCCGTCATCCCTCCACCGTGGACCGGGTGCGTCCGTGCGGGCAGGGCCGAGCAGCCCGGTCCGCCGTCGCCCAACGGTCCGTCCGGGGGGACCTTCGGATCGGGGCGAGCGGGCGTCCGGCCCGTGTCGGTGGGCCCCGGGTGGGCGATCATGGGGGCCGACTTGCGAGGAGGCGGGCGATGACCGGTGTGGGACGGGCGCTGGGCGCCCTCGTGCTCGGGTCCCTCCTCGTCCTCGCAGGCTGCACCGGGAGCCCGCCACCGGGGGGGACGCCGGCGACGTCTCCCGCGACGAGCACGGCCCCGCCCCCGTCGACCGTCCCCCCGGCGGCCACGCCGACCACCACGCCCACCTTCCGCTTCCAGGCCCTGTGGCCCTTCGCCGACGAGGCGGAGGCCGCGCGGTGGCAGTCCGCCTACCGCGAGGGCGGGCACCAGCCCTGGCACCTCGATCCCGGCGACACCGCGCTCGGTTTCGCAGGCGCGCTCGGGCTCACCGGGATCGACCGGGTGACCTCGACCGAGGCGGGCGCGGACGAGGCCTGGATCGGCGTCGGCTTCGCGCTCCCCGACGGCCGCCCGACCACGGCCGCGGTGGTCCACCTCGCCCGCCTGGGCACCGGCACCGACGCCCCGTGGGAAGCCGTCGGGACCCGCGACACCGACCTGACCCTGGACATCCCCGCGTACGGCGTGCGGGTGTCCGCGCCGTTCACCGTCGGCGGGCAGATCACCGGGGTCGACGAGAGCCTGCGCGTCCAGGTCAGGGCGGCGGGCACCGCCGCGCTGCTGGGCCAGGCCTGCTGCCTGCCCGCAGGCGGCGAGCGGCGGCGCTGGAGCACCACGGTCGGCGCGTCCGGGCGGGGCACGGCGACGGTCGTGGTCAGCACGGGTGGGCACGTCGCCGACGTCGAGCGGTTCGCCGTCACCGCGGTCCTGCTGGGCTGAGCGGAATACCGGGCGATACCCTGACGTCATACCCCCCGGGGTACTCACGACGTGGAGGAGCAGCAGGTGGACGTGAACGCGGCGAAGCTGACGGACGTGGTCGCCCGACTCAAGCGGGTGCAGGGCCAGCTGGGCGGGATCGTCCGGATGATCGAGGAGGGGCGGGACTGCTCCGACGTGGTCACCCAGCTCGCGGCGGCCTCGCGCGCCCTCGACAAGGCCGGCTTCAAGATCATCTCGACCGGGCTCAGGGAGTGCGTCGCCCTGAACGAGGACGGCACCCGGCAGGTGAACGAGGCCGAGCTGGAGCGCCTCTTCCTCACCCTCGCCTGATCCGCGCCGCGCACGCCCACCACCGACCCGCGATCGCCACATACCCTACGGGGTAGGGAACACGAGGCCGCCACCATGACCTTCCCACCGCTCCGCGTCGCGATCGTCGAGACCACGGGCCTCGGCGACCGCAGCTACCTCGTCGACGACGGCACCACGGCCGTCGCCGTCGATCCGCAGCGGGACATCGACCGCCTCACCGCGCTGCTCGCGGCCCGGGGACTGCGGCTGTCCCACGTCGTCGAGACCCACGTGCACAACGACTACGTCTCCGGCGGGCTCGAGCTGGCCCGCACCACCGGCGCGACCTACGTACTCGCCGCGGGAGACGACCTCGCCTACGACCACCACCCGGTCGTCGACGGCGACGTCCTCACCGCGGGAGCGATGCGGCTGCGGGTCCTCCACACCCCCGGCCACACCCACCACCACGTCAGCTACGTGCTGGAGGACGCTGCGGGCGGGGTCCATGGGGTCTTCACCGGCGGTTCCCTGCTCTACGGCGCGACCGGGCGCACCGACCTGGTGGACCCGGCCGACACCGACGCCCTGACCCACGCCCAGTACCACTCCGTGCGCAGACTGGCCGCCGAGCTGCCCGCCGACACCGCCGTCTACCCGACCCATGGTTTCGGCAGCTTCTGCTCGGCCACCCCGACCAGCGGCGACGCCTCGACCGTCGGTGCCCAGGAGCACGTCAACCCGGCACTGACCCTGGACGAACAGACCTACGTCGACACCCTGATCGCCGGCCTGGGCGCCTACCCCGCCTACTACGCGCACATGGGCCCGGTGAACCGGAGCGGCCCCGGGCCCGTCGACCTCTCGATCCCGGCGCCGGTCGATCCCGCCGAGCTGCGCCGCCGGATCGCCGGCGGGGAGTGGGTGGTCGACCTGCGCGACCGCACCGCGTTCGCCGCCGGGCACCTCGCGGGCTCCGTCGGCATGGAGCTGTCGCAGAACTTCCTCACCTACCTGGGCTGGCTGCACCCCTGGGGCGCGCCGCTGACCCTGATCGGGGAGAGCGCCGAGCAGGTGGCGCAGGCCCGCCGCGAGCTCGTCCGGATCGGGGTGGACCGGCTCTCCGGGGTCGCCTACGGCGCGATCGACCGGCTGGCGGGCGGCCGTCCACTGCGCTCCTACCCGGTCTCCGACTTCGCCGGGCTCGCCGCCGCCCTGCACGCCGGACCGGTGACCGTCCTCGACGCCCGTCGAGACGACGAGCGGGCCACGGGCGCGGTCCCCGGCTCCCTGCACATCCCGATCCACCTGCTCGCCGACCGGGCCGACGAGGTGCCCGCGGGCGAGGTGTGGATCTACTGCGGCTCGGGCTACCGCGCCTCGATCGCCGCGTCGATCCTGGACCGTCCCGGCCGCGCGCCCGTCCTGGTCGACGACGACTGGGCGAGCGCAGCCGTCGTCGGCCTCGACTCGGCGGTGCTCCCCGCGGGGCGGTGAACCCCCGCGCCGACCGGCGGGCGCCCGGTCTACGGCGTGGAGGTCCCGACCTCGCCGGTCGTCGCCGGGCTCGGGTCGGGCTCGGCCGCCCGCCCACGCCTGCGCTCCTGGACGGTCCAGTAGACGATCTCGTCCCGGTCGCCGTCGTCGTACAGGGCGGCGAGGACGGCGGCGGACCCGTCCTCCGGACCGGAGGGGTCGGTCGGCTCGGACGGCTCGGGCTCCATGTCCCGACCCTGCCCCGACGCGGCCGTCGCGGCGCAGGGTCGAAGGTCCGCACCCGCTCGGCCGAGCGGCCCACGCGGGTCCACGGGAGGACGTCCGGCGGGTCGAAGGGGGACGGAGGACCCTGCGCGCCTCGGCACGGCGGGCGGAGCCTCGACGGCGTCCCACCCCACCCCCTGGAACCGAAAGGACTCCCATGAGCACCCTCTCCCGCCGCGAGCGCGGTGACGTGGCCCCGCTCGGCCGGATGGACAAGCTGTTCGACGAGTGGTTCCGGTCGCTGCCGATGCGCCGTCCGTTCTCCATGCCCTGGGACTGGAGCGGCGAGGACCTCATCCGCGTCGACGAGTACCGCGACGGCGACACCCAGGTGATCAAGGCCGAGCTGCCGGGCATCGACCCGGCCGAGGACGTCGAGATCACCGTGGTCGACGGCATGCTGCGGATCAAGGCCGAGCGGCGGATCGAACAGGACCGCGAGGACAAGGGCTACACCCGCCACGAGATCCGCTACGGCGCGATGACCCGCACCCTCCCGCTGCCCCAGAACGTCGCCGAGGCGGACATCTCCGCCTCCTACGACAACGGCATCCTGGAGATCCGCGTCCCGGTCCCCGCGGCGCCCGAGGCACCGGCGCCCATCACCATCCCGGTCGCCACGAGCTGACCCCACCCGTGCGACGCACCGTGCCCACCGGGCGCGGTGCGTCGTCGTGGGTCGGCCGGGAACGCGCGGGCCAGGGACCTCGGGCCCTGTCGCCGCCGCGCGGTGCGCCGGATCCTCGGGCGATGCGATCGCCCACCCTGGCGGGGCCGCGCGCCGACACCGCCGTGCTGCTCCCGCTCCTGCCCGCGCCCGACCGCGCCGTGGTCGAGTGCGCCCTTGCCGCCGCCGCCGAGCGGCACGGCGTCCTGCGGGTCGCCCCGTCGGGCCCCGACGAGGGCGCCGCCGCTGCCGCCGCCTTCCGCGCCGTCCTCGCGGCCGTCCGCGCCGCCGCACCGACGACGGCCGAGGTGCCCGTCGAGATCCTGGCCCACCCACCCGAGGGACCCGAGGGGCTGCTGGTCGC
This sequence comes from Pseudonocardia xishanensis, assembly GCF_039541715.1. NCBI lineage: Bacteria > Bacillati > Actinomycetota > Actinomycetes > Pseudonocardiales > Pseudonocardiaceae > Pseudonocardia > Pseudonocardia xishanensis. Next base: position 5,024 of record NZ_BAABGT010000065.1, on the reverse strand, counting down.
CGCCGCGGACACCCCCGACCTCGACCGCCTCGCGACCCGCCACGACCGCCTGCTGGTCGTCCCGCACGCCCCGCACCCCGGGGGCGCGGTCGTCGTCGGCGTCACCGAGTCCACCGCCGAGATCGTGCTCGACGAGGCGTTCCGGGCGGCCGAGCGAGCGGGATCCCGGCTGATCGCCGTCCGCGCCCGGGGTGGCGGGCACGCCCCGCACTGGGCGGTCGCCCGGCGCAGGCTGGATCTGGCGGTGACGCCGTTCCGGCGGGCGCATCCGGGCGTCCGGACGCGGACCGTGGTGACCGAGTCCGGCCCGATGGACGCCCTGACCTCGGCGTCCACCGTCGCGCGGCTCGTCGTGGTGGGCACCCCGTCGACCACCCGCGGATCCGCGCTCTCCGTCGCCGACCTGGCCGGGCGGCTGCGTTGTCCGCTGCTGCTGGTCGCCCAGGACGGTCCACGCCGGGGGTGAGCCCGGCGGGGCCCGGGCCGTGAGGACCGGGTCGGAGGGCCCGGGCCGAGCGGGACGCGGGGCCCTGTCCCGCGCGTCCCGGGCACGCGACCGTGGCCCCATGGCCTCTGACACCCTGACCGCCGCGAGCGCACGCCCCCATGCGGAGAACGTCTGGGCCGCCGCCCGCCGCGACCTCGACGGTCTGCCGGGCGGCGGGCTCAACATCGCCCACGAGGCGGTCGACCGACACGCCGCCGACCCGCTCCAGCGCGGCCGCACCGCCCTCCGGATCCTGGACCGCACCGGCACCGCGCACGAGCTGACCTACGGCGAGCTGGCCCGGCGCAGCACCCGCTTCGCCTCCGTCCTCGACCGGCTCGGCGTCTGGCGCGGCGACCGGGTGGCCACCCTGCTGGGCCCCGACCCCGACCTCTACGTCGCCGCGCTCGGCATCCTGAAGGCCGGCGCCGTGCTCGCCCCGCTGTTCAACGCCTTCGGCCCCGAACCCGTCCGCACCCGGATCGAGCTGGGCGGGGTGTCCGTGCTGGTCACGACACCCGAGCTGTACCGGCGGACCGTCGAGCCGATCCGCGAGGAGCTCCCCGGGCTGCGGCACGTGCTGCTCGTCGGCCCGCTGCTCGACGGCCTGCTCGACGCCGCCGACCCCGACCGCCCGATCACCCGCACCGCGCCCGACGACGCGGCGCTGCTGCACTTCACCAGCGGCACCACCGGGGCACCGAAGGCCGCGTTGCACGGGCACGGGGCCGTCGTCGCGCACCTGGCGACCGCGCGGTCCCTGCTCGGCCTGCGGCCCGACGACGTCTACTGGTGCACCGCCGACCCGGGCTGGGTGACCGGGGTGTCCTACGGGATCGTCGCGCCGCTGGTCGTGGGGGCGACGGTCGTCGCCGACACCCGACCCTTCGACGTCCGCCGCTGGTACCGCGTGCTCGACGAGCAGCGCGTCACCCTCTGGTACACCGCGCCGACCGCGCTGCGGATGCTGATGGCCCGCGGCGCCGAGGAGGCCCACCGGCACGACCTCTCCGCGCTGCGGACGATCGCCAGCGTCGGCGAGCCGCTCAACGGCGCGGTCGTCGAGTGGGCGCTGCAGACCCTGGGGCTGCCGGTGCACGACACCTGGTGGCAGACCGAGACCGGGGCGATCATGCTCGCCACCGCGGCGGACGAGGAGGTCCGGCCGGGGGCGATCGGGCGCCCGGTCCCGGGCATCGAGGCCGCGGTCCTGGCCCAGGGGCCGGACGGGCGGGCCCGGGTCGAGAACGGGCACGTCACCGTCATCCACGGCTCGGCACAGGGCGAGCTCGCGCTGCGCCCCGGCTGGCCCTCGCTGTTCCACGGCTACTTCGGCGACCCGGACCGCACGGTCGCCTGCTTCGCGGACGGCTGGTACCTCACCGGCGACGTCGTGCGGCGGGACCGGGACGGCTGGTACCGGTTCGTCGCACGGGCGGACGACGTGATCAAGACCGCGGGCCACCTCGTCGGCCCGTTCGAGGTGGAGAGCTGCCTGATGCGCCATCCCGCGGTCGCCGAGGCGGGCGTGATCGGGGTGCCGGACCCGGCGGCGGGCGCGCTGGTGAAGGCGTTCGTGGTGCTGCGCGCCGGTGTCGAGCCCACCGAGGAGCTGCAGGCCGAGCTGCTCGGCTACGGCCGCCGCGAGCTCGGCGCGGTCGCACCCCGCGCGATCGCGCTCGTGCCCGACCTGCCGCACACGCGCAGCGGCAAGGTCATGCGCAGGCTGCTGCGGGCCCGCGAGCTGGGGCTGCCGGAGGGGGACCTGTCCACTCTGGAGAACCCCTCATGACCGACCCGCGCGACCCGCTCGCCCTGCTGACCCTGATGGTCCGCATCCGGCGCTTCGAGGAGCGCTGCGCCGGGCTCTACTCCGCGGGCGCGATCCGCGGGTTCCTGCACCTGTGCGTCGGGGAGGAGGCCGTGGCCGCGGGCGTGCTCGCGGCGCTGGGCCCGGACGACGCCGTCGTCTCGACCTACCGCGAGCACGGGCACGCCCTGGCCCGCGGCATCCCGATGACCGCGCTGCTGGCGGAGATGTTCGGCCGCGCGACCGGCTGCTCGCGCGGGCGCGGCGGCTCCATGCACCTGTTCGACGCCGAGCGGCGCTTCTACGGCGGCAACGCGATCGTCGCGGGCGGCATCCCGCTCGCCACGGGCCTCGCGCTCGCCGACCGCTACCGGAACCGCCCGCACGTGACCGCGTGCCTGTTCGGCGACGGCGCGGTGGCCGAGGGCGAGTTCCACGAGTCGCTCAACCTCGCCGCGCTCTGGCGGCTGCCGATCGTGTTCTGCTGCGAGAACAACCGCTACGCCATGGGCACCTCGCTGGCCCGCAGCCACGCCGAGACCGACCTCGCCCTGCGCGCGGGCTCCTACGGCATGCGGGCCTGGGCGGTCGACGGGATGGACGCGGTCGCCGTGCAGGAGGCCACGGCCCTGGCGGTCGACACCGCGCGCGCCGGGGCGGGCCCGTGCTTCCTGGAGCTGCAGACCTACCGCTTCCGCGCCCACTCGATGTACGACGCCGACCGCTACCGCGACCGCGCCGAGATCGACGCCTGGAGGCAGCGCGACCCGATCGACCGGCTCGCGGCCACCCTCGTCGCGGACGGCCTGCTCGACGCCGGGGGCCGCGCCGCGCTGGAGGCGGCCGCCGACGCCGAGCTCGACGCCGCCGTCGCCGCCGCCGAGGCCGCCCCGCTCGAGCCGGTCGCCGACCTCACCCGCTACGTGACCACGGAGGCGTCGTGACGATCACCGCAGGCGGGCCGACGACCCGCACGACCACCTTCCGCGAGGCCTTCCGGGAGGGGCTGCGCGAGGCCCTGGCAGCGGACGACCGGGTCTTCCTGATCGGCGAGGACGTCGGCCGGTACGGCGGGTGCTTCGGCGTCAGCCAGGGGCTGCTCGACGAGTTCGGCCCCGACCGCGTGCAGGACACCCCGCTGTCGGAGTCGGCCTTCGTCGGCGCGGGCATCGGGGCCGCCCTGGGCGGCACCCGGCCGATCGTCGAGATCATGACGGTCAACTTCGCGCTGCTCGCGCTGGACCAGATCGTCAACACCGCCGCGACGCTGCGGCACATGTCCGGTGGGCAGCTGGGCGTCCCGCTGGTGATCCGCATCCCGACGGGCCCCGGCCGCCAGCTCGCCGCCCAGCACTCGCACACCCTCGAGGGCTGGTTCGCGCACGTCCCCGGCCTGCGCGTGGTCACCCCGGCGACCGTCACCGACGCCCGCGGGATGCTGGCCACGGCGCTCGCCGACCCGGATCCGGTGCTGGTGTTCGAGCAGATCGCGCTCTACGGCGCGTCCGGCGAGCTCCCGGTCGCGGGGGGCGCCGTCGACCTCGACCGGGCGGCGGTCCGGCGACCGGGGCGGGACGTGACGGTCGTCGGGTACGGCGGGTCGCTCGCCCCGGCGCTGGAGGCGGCCGACCTGCTCGCCGCGGGCGGGGTGTCGGCCGAGGTCGTGGACCTGCGCACGCTGCGGCCGCTGGACTCCGCGACCGTGCTCGAGTCGGTCACCCGGACCCACCGGCTCGTCGTGGTGGACAACGCCTGGCGCTCGGGGGGGCCGATGGCCGAGGTCGTCGCCCGGGTGGCGGAGGAGGCGCTCGACGAGCTGGACGCGGCGGTCGAGCGGATGGGCGCCGCCGAGGTGCCGCTGCCCTACCCGCGGCACCTGGAGGAGGCGGCGCTGCCGTCCGCGGACCGGATCGCCGCGGCCGCGCGGCGCACGCTCGCCTGAGGAGGCACCGATGGTCGCGTTCACCATGCCCTCGCTGGGCGCCGACATGACCGAGGGCACGATCGTGGAGTGGCTGGTGGGGCCGGGCGACGCGGTGTCGCGCGGGCAGGTCGTGGCGGTCGTGGACACCGACAAGGCCGCCATCGACGCCGAGTGCTGGACGCCCGGGGTGGTGCGGACGCTGCTGGTGGGGGTCGGGGACAAGGTCGCGGTGGGGACGCCGCTGGCCGAGATCGAGCCCGCGGAGGCACCGGTGGGCACGGGCCCCGAGCCGCCGCTGCCGATCCCGCCGCTCCCCGGTCCCCCGCTGCCGCCCGCGCCCCCGCTCCCGGAGCCGGGCCCGGTCCCGACACCTCCCCCGGACGAACCTCCTCCCCTGCCCCAGCCCCCGCCGTGGCCCGAGACCAGCACGCCTGCCCCCGCCGCGCCGCCGGTGCCGGTGGCCGCAGCCGGGTCGCCCGCTCCCGGGGCTGCCGGGACCGAGGTCGCCGAGCCCGCGACTCCGGTGGAACCCCCGCCCGAGCCGCGGGTGGGGTCGCCGCTGGTGCGCCTGCACGCGGCCCGGGCCGGGGTGGACCTGCACGCCGTGCCGGGCAGCGGACCGAACGGGATGATCGTGCGCTCGGACCTGGACCGGGTCCTGCACCCGCCGCGGGTCCGGGCCAGCCCCTACGCCCGCCGGATCGCCCGCGAGCGCGGCGTCGACCTGGCCGGGGCGCACGGCAGCGGGCCGGGCGGGCTCGTCCGCGCGCGCGACGTGCCGCCCGCACCGCCGCCCGCCGCGG
>NZ_BAABGT010000064.1:0-732 GCF_039541715.1 Pseudonocardia xishanensis | reverse complement strand
CACCTCGCCGAGGTTGGCGGGCATGGGGTTGAGGTTGCGGATGTGCGCGGTCGCGATGTCGTGCCCGAGGGCACGGACCCGCCGTGCTCCGGCGACGATCGGGCCGTAGGTCGAGCCCCAGCCGATGACCAGCAGCCGTGCTCGATCACCGCCGGCGTCGCCGGACGGGTCGTCGACGGCGATGTCCGGCACGGGGATGCCGTCGATCTTGGCCGCGCGCAGTCGCATCATGCGGTCGTGGTTGTCCGGGTCGTAGGAGATCGAGCCGCGTCCGTCCGCCTTCTCCAGCCCGCCGATGCGGTGCTCCAACCCGGGGGTGCCGGGGATGGCCCACGGCCGGGCCAAAGTCTCGGGGTCGCGCAGGTAGGGCCAGAACTCCCCCGAGCCGTCCGGGGCGTTGACCTCGGTGGCGAACCCCGGATCGACCTTCTGCAGGGTCGAGGCGTCCGGGACCTTCCACGGCTCGGAGCCGTTGGCCAACGCACCGTCGGAGAGCACCATCACCGGGGTGCGGTACTTCACACTGATGGCGGCGGCCTCGATGGCGGCGTGGAAGCAGTCCCCCGGCGACTGGGGGGCGATGATCGGCAGCGGTGCCTCGCCGTTGCGCCCGAACATCGCCTGCAACAGGTCGGCCTGCTCGGTCTTGGTCGGCAACCCCGTCGACGGGCCGCCACGCTGCACGTCGATCACCAGCAGCGGCAGCTCCAACGCCACGGCCAACCCGACCGT
>NZ_BAABGT010000063.1:0-39718 GCF_039541715.1 Pseudonocardia xishanensis | reverse complement strand
TGGGCCCACCGCGTCACCGCCGCCGCTTGACACCGCTACGCCATGGGATGTCTGAGCGGCGGGCGCGCTCCACCACAGCACCAGCTCGGGGCATGACCATCGCCGTACCGGAGCCCCGCACGCACGGCGACGCACCTCAACGCTCCCTCAAACGGCATCGCAGACCCGCGCCGGACGCCGCAGGCCCCTCTATGGTCAACCGATGGGTCCCGTCCTCCCCCGCCGCTGCGGTGTCGCATGAGCGACATCCTCTGGAGCCCGACCACGGAGCGCATCGAGGGCTCCGTGCTGCGTGAGTACCTGGACTGGCTCGCCGAGCGGGAGGGGCACCCCTTCCCGGACCACGACGCGGTGTGGGCCTGGTCGGTCGAGGACCTCGACCGGTTCTGGGTGTCCGTCGTGGACTACTTCGGGGTCTCGATGACGCCGTGGGAACGGGTGCGCACGGCCGCTCCGATGCCGCACACCCGCTGGTTCCCGGGTGCCCGGCTGAACTGGGCCGAGCACGCGCTGCGCCGCGGGGCGGACGCCGACACCGCGCTGTTCTGCCTCCGTGAGGGCGGTGGCGCGGCGCGGGAGATCACCTGGGCCGAGCTGCGGCGGTCGGTGGCCGCGGCGGCGGGTTGGTTGCGGCGGGCGGGGGTGCGGCCCGGGGACCGGGTCTGCGCCTACCTGCCGAACACCGAGCACGCGATCATCGGCGTCCTGGCGGCCGCGGCGGTCGGTGCGGTGTGGTCGTGCTGCTCGCCGGATTTCGGGGCCGAGGGCACGCTCGGGCGGTTGGCGCAGCTCGAGCCGACGGTGCTCATCGCCGCGGACGGCTACCACTGGAACGGGAAGGTGATCGACCGCGCTGAGGTCGTGGCGCGGCTGCGGGAGGGCCTGCCGACGGTGCGCCACGTCGTGCACGTCGGGTACGCGGTCGACCGCCCGGCCCCGGAGGGCACCACGGCGTGGGCGGAGCTGCTCGCGCAGGAGGTGCCGCTGGAGTTCGAGCCGGTCGAGTTCTCCCATCCGCTGTGGGTGCTGTTCACCTCCGGCACCACCGGGCTGCCGAAGGGGCTGGTCCACGGTCAGGGCGGGATCACCCTCGAGGGCCTGAAGTGGGCCGGGCTCTACGCCGGGCTGCGCGCGGGGGAGCGGATGTTCGCGTTCACGTCGACCGGGTGGGCGCTGTGGAACATGCAGCTCGGGGCGCTGCTGCATGGGGCGGGCATCGTGCTCTACGAGGGCAGCCCCGCGGGCGGGGCCGTGTGGGAGGTCGCCGCACGCACCGGGGCGGAGGTGATGCTGCTCGGCGCCGCCGTCGTGACCGCCTCCGCGGGCAGCTCCCCGCCGCCGAACCGGCTGCGGCACGTGATGGTCAGCGGCTCGGCGCTGCCCCCGGCCGGCTACCACTGGATCACCGACAACGTCGGGGACGTGCGGATCGACTCCACCAGCGGTGGCACGGACGTGTCCGGGGCGTTCGTCGGCGCGAACGAGTACGCCCCGGTCCAGGTGGGACGCATCGGCGGACGGCTGGCAGGCGTCGACTGCGCGGCGTGGGACTCCGACGGCACCCCGGTGGTCGACGAGGTCGGCGACCTGGTGATCACCCAGCCGATGCCGTCGATGCCGGTGTCGCTGTGGAACGACCCCGACGCCGCGCGCTACCTCGAGTCCTACTTCGACACCTGGCCCGGTGTGTGGCGGCACGGGGACTGGGTCACGCTGCACGCCGACGGCAGCCTGACCGTGCACGGTCGTTCGGACTCCACACTGAACCGACAGGGCGTGCGGCTGGGCAGCAGCGACTTCTACGACGTGCTCGACACGCTCCCCGAGGTCGCCGAGACCCTCGTGGTCGGCGTCGACCTGCCCGACGACGGCTACTGGCTGGGCCTGTTCGTCGTCCCGGCTCCCGGCGCGACCCTCGACGACGAGCTGAAACAGACCATCGTGACCACGCTGCGGACCCGGCTCACCGCCCGCCACGTCCCGGACGAGATCGTCGAGGCACCCGCCGTGCCGCACACGTTGAGCGGGAAGAAGCTCGAGGTCCCGATCAAGAAGCTGCTGTCCGGCAGACCGCTGGACAAGGCCGCGAACCTCGCCTCCGTCGATGACCCGGACGCGCTGCGCTGGTACGCCCGCTTCGCCGCGGACCGACTCTGATGCGCCTGGGCGCGACCCTCGCCCACCTGTCCCCTGGGCCGCCACACCCAGTGGTCGACTGGGCGAAGCGGTTGGCGGGAGCGGGGTTCGCGAGCCTCTGGGCCCCGGAGATCATCGGGCGCGGCGGGTTGGTCCCGGACCCGTTCGTCGCGCTCGCCGCGGCCGCCGCCGTCACCGACGTCGAAGTGGGGACGGCCACGGTGCAGGTCCCCCTGCACCACCCCGCCGAGCTCGCCCATCGCATCGAGTCCCTGCGGCTGGTGTGCGGCGACCGGCTCACCCTCGGCCTCAGCCCGGGGTCGACGGCGACCGACTACGCCCTGCTCGACCGGGACTACCGCACCCGTTTCCGCGACTTCGACGAGAACGTCGCGCGGCTGCGCGAACGGGTCCCGGGCCCGTTCCTGCTCGGCTCCTGGGGCGCGAACGTCGACAAGGCCGCCCGGCGGTTCGACGGCTGGCTCGCCTCCGGCTACCGCCGCACCCCGGACGAGATCGTCGAGGCGCTCGGGAGGTTCCGCGCTGCCGGGGGCGGACGGGCCGTCGTCTGTGCCGTCCCGGTGACCGGGGACCTCGGGCACGTCGGGGCGACCCTGCAGCGCTACGCCGCCGCGGGGTTCGACGACGCCGTCGTCGTGATCGAGCCCGGCGGACCCGCGCCCGAGGAGGTGAGGGCGCTGCTGCCCTGACCGGGATCACCACCCGCCCCGGCGACGACAGGAGCGGTACCGTCGGCGGCGGCGAGGTGCGATCACGGCCCTGACCGCGAACGCCGTCCGCTCCAACCGCGCGGGCGGCACCGTCGTCGGCTGGGCCGTCCGCGGCGGACACGCCGAGCTCACCGTGCGCGACACGGGCCCGGGTATAGCCCCCGAGCACCTCGACCGTCCGTTCACCCCGTTCGACCGGCGGTGGCGCGCATAGTCCCCGACGTCGCTCTCGGCGGCCCTGGTTCGTGCCACGCAACGCACGCCGGCGACGGCAACCTGCACCCGACCTGCGGGTGCAGCACGATCTCGTCACCGCCCCGCACGTCACCGAGTTCGTGACCGCGGATGTGACCCGCTCGGTGACACTCACCAGCACGGACGGCCGCGGCTCCGGGTCCACGGCGCCCTGGGGTTCGGCCGGGACCGCTGCGGCGACCGCATCGGTTCCGATGGCGATGATCGGCGTGCCGACCTTCGCCGTCTCCCCCTCGGCGACCAGCAGCTCAGACACCGTGCCCGCGTAGGGCGAGGGCAGCTCGACCAGGGATTTCGCCGTCTCGATCTCCACGAGCACCTGGTTGTGCGCCACGGTGTCCCCCACCGCGACGCGCCAGGTGACGATCTCGGCCTCCTCGAGGCCCTCTCCGACGTCCGGGAGCAGGAACCCTCGAGCCGGTAGAAGCAGCGCTCGGTCACCGCCGCGCCGACCTCGGCGCCGAGGCCCGCGAAGGTGCGCGCCTCGTGCGCCACGACGAACCGCCCGGTCTTGTCCACCGACGCCGCGATCGTGTCCATGTCCAGCGGCGAGAGTGTGCGCAGGTCCACGACCTCGATGTCGCGTCCCTCCTCCGCGGCGGCGGTCGCCGCATCCAGGCAGGTCGCGACCATGCCACCGTAGGTCAGCAGTGTGAGGTCTCGCCCGGGCCGCAGGACCCGAGCCCGGTCCAGCCCGACGCCCGGGTCGGCGATCTCCCCCTTGGTCCAGTAACGCCGCTTGGGTTCGTAGAAGATCACCGGGTCCTGCCCCTGGACGGCCTGGCGGATCATCCAGTGCGCGTCGGCGGGGTTCGAGCAGCAGACCACCCGCAGGCCGGGAGAACGCCGGGTACACGAACCCGTCGAACTGGATCTCGCACACCGGCCGGTAGCCGCGCAGGGCCAGCCCGATCGCGCTGCCGACGATGCTCGCCTCCGCGAGCGGGGTGTCGATGACGCGGTCGGCCCCGAAGTCCTTCTGCAGGCCGTCGGTCACGCGGAAGACGCCGCCGAGCCCGCCGACGTCCTGCCCCATGACCAGGACCGCCGGGTCGTCCTCCGTGGCGCGGCGCAGGCCGCTGTTGAGCGCGGCGGAGAGGGTGAGTGTGGACATGACCCCTCCTCAGGCCTCGAAGGAGGCGACGAGGGCGGTGTGGCGCCGTCGTTCCTCGGTCAACAGCGGGGTCTCCTGCGCCAGGACCGTGCCGAACAGGTCCTCCGCCGCGCCGAGCGGGAGCGCGCGGCACACCCGCGGGTCGCCGCGGCGAGGGCGGCGGCCTCGTCGTCCAGCTCGGCGCGGTAGCACCACGACGACGCGGCCGTCGAGCCGGAGCAGGTCCGGGTAGACGGGGACGCGATCGGGATCGGGCATGTCAGTGCGCCTCGACAGCCGGGGGCGCAGGCTCCGGGAGGTCGTCGTGCAGGCTCGACCCGGCGGTGTCCCCCATCCGCCAGACGACGACGGCGCCGACCACCGCGACGGCCGCGGCCCCGGCCACGATCCACACCACGCCCGTGTCCACGCCGAGCATCTCGCTGAGCAGCGGGGCGAGCGCGGACACGCAGGCGTTCGTGCTGCCGGCGAAGAAGAAGGTCATGACCGCGGCCAGACCCAGGGCCGATCCGGTGCCGACGAGCGGGAACGAGGGGTAGACGCCCAGGGCCATGGCGGCGGCCCCGCCGAGGAACACCGGCCGACGACCGATGCGGTCCGACAGCGCGCCGAACAGCGGGAGCGAGACGATCGCCGCGGCCCAGGCGATGCAGAGCGAGGTCAGGATGGTCGGGCGCGCGTACCCGACGCCGGCGGCGTAGCTGATCAGGTACGTGCCGAACAGCGAGGTGGCCAGCGTGCTGGGCAGCGCCGCGGCGATGCCCCGCCCGAGCCGCCCGGGGGTGCGCAGGAGCACCAGCAGTGGCACGCGCTCCGGACGCGGCCGGGCCGCCAGCTCCCGGAACACCGGGCTCTCGCTGACCTTGAGCCGCATGTAGAGGCCGAGCGCGAGCAGCAGGAAGCTCACGAGGAAGGGCGGCCGCCAGCCCCAGGAGAACAGCTGCTCCTGCGGGAGCAGTGCCACCAGCGCCATCGCGATCGTGGACAGCAGACCGCCGGTCGCCAGACCGCTCTGGCCGATCGCCACGAGGAAGCCCCGACGATGCACCGGTGCGTGCTCCGCGGTCAGCAGGACCGCGCCGCCCCACTCCCCGCCCACGGCGAAGCCCTGCAGCTGACGGCAGAGGACCAGCAGCAGCGGGGCGGCGACCCCGATCTGCTCGTAGGTCGGGAGCAGACCGATCGCGCCGCTGGCCAGACCCATCATGATCATCGTCAGGAGCAGGACGGTCTTGCGTCCGACCTTGTCGCCGAGGTGCCCGAGCACGATCCCGCCGAGCGGGCGGGCGATGTAGCCGCTGGCCAGCGTCGCGAAGGACGCGACGGTGGCCAGGGCCGGGCTCAGGTCGGAGAAGAACAGCGGACCGAAGACCAGCGCGCCGCGGACCCGTACAGGATGAAGTCGTAGAACTCGATCGTGTTGCCGAGGTCACCGGAGATCGCGCACCGGCGGGCGAGGACTGCCGAACCTGCCGGCCGAGTGAGGACGTCTCGGACATGGTGGTGCTCTCCTTCTTCGCTGAACGAGAGTGCACGGGAGATCGACCGCCCGTTCGGCGAACGGGCGGCTCTCCCGGGAAGGTGGCGCGGTCGGGGTCTAGGGGACGAGGGCGAACTCGTCGGGAGCGAGTGTCGGGTCCTCGATCACCTCGGTGCCGAGGACCATGAGGGGTAGCCCGTCGTCGAGCTCCCCCTGGCGGAGGGCGGCGAACGACGCCCCGATCCGGGGGCTGACTCGGAACGCGGAGACGTAGAGGCCGTCCTCCTCGAGCCGCAGCATCGCGGCCCCGGCGCGGTCGAGCAGGTCACCGATCCACATCTCACTCATGCCGTCTCCCGCCAGCGCCGCCGGTCGTCCGGCTGCGAGCTCGACTCGACCCGCACGAGCAGGTCGGCGAGGACGTCGAGGGTGGTGCTGAGCTGCTCCCCCTCCAGGTCCGCCATGCCGCAGAAGTCCGTGCAGATCGTCTCCATCGTGGCGTTCGCGATGGCGGCACCCTCGGGCTCGAGCCGCACGAGCAGGCCGCGGAGGTTGTCCGGGTCGGCGATCCGGGTGACCAGGCCCTTCGCCTCCAGGGAGTCGACCTGCTTGCTGACCGCCCCCGAGGTGATCATCAGGGTGCGGAACAGGTTGGCCGGGCTGAGTGCCTGTTTCGGGCCCGAGCGCCGCAGCGCCAGCAGAACCCGCAGATCCCCGGGTCGAAGCCCGTGGGACTGGGCGAGCGCGGTGAACTCGCGCTCGATCAGGATCGACATCCGCAGCACCGACGCCACGACGATGAACGGCTTGACGTTCAGCCCGTCGAGCTCCTTGGACCACTGGTCTGCGAGGCCCTCCAGGTCCCGGCCGACCTCGCTGCGGGCCTTCTTCTCAGAGGTCGAGGACAAGTCGGGGGCCTTTCGCTCGCGAGCAGCAGACGAGCATCACGTCGCCCGCCTCCCGCTCGATCGTGTTCAACGCCGTGTCGCGGTGGTCCGGGGTGCCGTCGAGCACCTTCACCCGGCAGCTCCCGCAGATGCCCTCCATACAGGAGAACTCCACCTCGACGTCATTGTCCAGCAGGACGTCGAGGATCGTGTCGTCCGGCCCGATCGCGAAGGTGCCCCCCGCGCAGGCGAGCTCGATCTCGAAGGTGCCGCCGTCCGGCTGCGTCGGTACCGGCTCGGCGCGGAACCGCTCCAGGTGCACCCGTTCGGGTGCGACACCCTCCGTGGCGGCCTCGAAGGCGTCGAGCATCGGGCCGGGGCCGCAGCAGTAGACATGGGCCCCGGCCGGGGCGCCTGCGACGAGCGGCGCGAGCTCCAGCACGGCGCCCACCTCGTCGTCGACGTGCAGGACGAAGCGGGACCCGGCCGCCGCCGCGAGCTCCAGGAGCTCCGGGACGAAGGCCGCGGCGGACCGCGTCCGCACCGCGTAGTGCAGCTCCCACGAGGCGCCCAGCTCGGTCAGCCTGCGCACCATCGACAGGATCGGGGTGATCCCGATGCCGCCTGCGACCAGCACCGAGTGCGCAGCCTGCTCGTCGAGCGGGAAGTTCGCGACCGGCGCCCGGACGGGGACCGGGTCCCCGGGGGCCAGCTCGTGCACCCGGCGGGAGCCGCCGCGGCTCGCCGGGTCCAACGCGACGGCCACCCGGTAGCCGGTGGGGGCCGCGGAGGGGGCGTCGCAGAGCGAGTAGCTGCGGACCAGCCCTGGGCCCAGCTCGAGGTCGATGTGGTCGCCCGCACCGAACCCCGGCAGCGCGGCGCCCTCCGCGGCGGCCAGCTCGAGGAGGCAGATGCCGTCGGCGAGGTCGGTGCGGGCCCGGACGACGGTCGCGATCACGACGCGGTGGCCATCTGCTCGTCGTCCTCCACGGTGGTGACCTCCCGGTTGCCGGGCACGTGGTCCCGCCAGGCCCGGCCGGGCTCGAGGTCGGTGTCGCAGGGCGAGCGCATCGGCCCGTAGTCGGCGACCAGCCCGAGGGGGTGCTGCCCCGCCTCGTTGCGCCGCACCGACTCCAGCAGCTGTGCCCGCAGGTGCATGATCGCCCGGTCCGCCGCCACGACGTGTTCCTTGGTGCGGTCGACGACCGGTCCCATGCTCAGCGCCAGGACCGCGTCCTCCTGCTGGATGCCGCGCAGCCCGGTCCAGCCGGTCGCCATGGACCGCCGGTCCTGACCGAAGCGGGGAAGGCGGTGGGCGAGGAAGTCCGCGGTGTCCTCGTCGAAGAGGCGCTCGTCGTCCAGTCCGAGCATCTCCATGAATCGCGGTCGACTGACCGGGCGGTTGCCGTAGATGACGATGAAGGTCGCCGTCTCGGTGTCGGTGGTCGGAACCTCGAAGACGTAGAACTCGACGGTCGGCGCCGGGATCACCCGACCGACCGGCAGGAACACCGGCGTGGCGCGGATGCTGTGCGCCGGGATGCCGTCGTCACCGACCTCGGCGACCCGCTTCGCCACGTAGTGGAAGCCGAAGGCCGCGTCCTCGATCTCCAGAGTCGGTGCGTTGTCCGCCACCGAGAGCGCGCCCGGGTTGTCGTCCTCGTCGTTCGCGGTGAACTCGCCCGCCTTCCAGGTCGGGTTGGCCTGGTTGCTGTGCAGGACCCCCACGTGCGAGCTGTCGACACCGCCTTCGTAGAGCTGCAGGTAGTTGCACGCGATGTTGGCCCGGATCACGGCGCGGTTCTCCTCCGGCACGTCCATGAAGGGGAGGTGCGGGAAGGGCGGTTGCTGCTTCTTCGGGCCGATGTAGGTCCAGACCAGACCGCCGGCCTCGACGACCGGGTACGCCGGAGCCTTCATCCGCTTCCGGAAGCGGTCGCTGCAGTGGTTCGGCGTGTCGAGGATCGCGCCGTCCACCCCGAACTTCCAGCCGTGGTAGAGGCAGCGGACCCCGCCGTCCTCGACCCGCCCGAGGGCGAGCGAGACACCGCGGTGCATGCACAGCTCGTCCAGCACACCGACCACTCCGGAGGAGTCCCGGAACACGACGAACGACTGTCCGAGCAGGTTCGCCTGCAACGGGTCCGAGTCCGGCTCGGGGACCTGGGCGGTGGTCGCGATCGGCAGCCAGAAGCGCCACATCATGCGTCCCATCGCGGTGCCCGGTCCGACTCGGGTCAGGGTCTCATTCTCTTCGGCGGTCAGCATCGTCGGTCACCTCGCCATCGTGGTGGTGCAGCTTTCCAGGAAGGACACTTCCCAGGAAGTTAGTCTGTCGCGACACTCTCGTCAACGACGACCGCACCAGGAGAAGAAGATGACCCTCCCCGTCGATCACCTGTCCGACATCGAGTTCCGCCGGACCGGAGACACCTCCCTCCACCTCGACGTCTACCGCCCGCGGGACGTGGACGGTCCACTCCCCGCCGTCGTCTACCTGCACGGCGGCGGATGGGCACGCGGATCTCGCACCGACTACGCGCGGGACCGACTCGTGCCGGTGGCGGCGGCCGGAATGGCCGTGGTCAGCGCGTCCTACCGGTTCAGCGACGTCGCCGTGTGGCCCGCCCAGCTCGACGACGCCCGCGCCGCCGTGCGGTACGTGATCGACCACGCCGCAGAGCTCGACGTCGACCCCGCCCGGGTCGGCGTCTGGGGCGCCTCGGCGGGCGGCCACATCGCCACGATGCTCGCGCTGGACCCCGAGCGACCGCCGATCACCGCCGCGGTCGCCTTCCACGCCCCCTCCGACCTGGTCGCCCTGCAGACCGACGCACGGGACCCGGGCGCTGTCGTCCCGCCGTTCGCGGCGGGCCGACCCGCACCGGCGACCCCACCGGAGGCCCGGCTCGTCGGCGCGTCCGCGGCAGGCGAACGGCTCGACGCACTGCGAGCGGCGAGCCCGGTCGCGCAGGTGCGACCCGACGCGGTGCCGCTGCTGCTCGTCACCGGGAACCGGGACGCGATGATGCCGCTCGCGCAGGCGTTCCGCCTGGTCACGCGGCTCGCCGACGCGGGCGTCGAGCACCAGCTCCTGATCGTCGACGGGGCCACCCACGAGGACCCCGCTTTTCACAGCCCGGCAGTGCTCGGCGCCGTCCACGGCTGGCTCACCCATTGACGACACCACACGGCTCCCTTAGCTTCTTCGGAAGGATGCTTCTTAGGAAGGACCGAAGACATGGACGTCGACGGCATGGCGGTGGCCATGCAGACCGCACGCGGCGGGCGGGAGACGCTCGCCCCGGCGCGGCTCCCCCTCCCCGAGCCCGGGCCCGACCAGATCCTCGTGCGAGTGCACCGGGCCGCCGTGAACTTCACCGACGAACGCGCCTGCCGCACCGGGCTCAACCACCTGAGCGGGCGCGTCGAGGACCTCCCGTTCCTGCCCGGCGGTGAGATCGCCGGAACCCGGGTGGACACCGGCGAGGCGGTCGTCGCCCTGTCCGGCAGCGGCGGGTTCGCCCAGTACGCGGCGGTGGCGGAGAGCGCCGCCCACCCCGTTCCGGCCGGCCTCGACGCGGAGTCGGCGCTGTCGGTCTTCGTGCCCGGCCTGACCGCAGGCCTGCTGCTGGAGGTCGCCGAGCCGGACAAGGGCGACGCGGTCGTGGTGTCCGGCGCGACCGGCGCGGTCGGCACGCTGCTCCTTCGGCTGCTGGCCGCGCGCGGGCAGCGCCACGTCGTGGCGGTCGCCTCGCCGACCGTGTCCGAGCAGCGGTTGCGGGCGCTCGGCGCCACCGCCGTCCTCCGCTTCGACGACGACCTGGAACCGGCGCTGCGGCAGGCCGCCGGGGACGCGCCGATCGGGCTGGTGCTCGATTCGATGGGCGGGCCGGCGCTCGAGGCCGGGGTCGCCGTCCTCGGCCGCCACGGCACGCTCGTGTCGTACGGCAGCTCCAGCGACGTACCCGCCACCGTGACCCCGCGTGCGCTGATCCCCGGCTCCCGCACGGTCACCGGGTTCTGGCTGCTGGACCACCTGGACCGGCGCGAGCGCGTCTCCGGCATCCTCACCGACCTCTTCCGCGACGTGCTCGCGGGCGAGATCCGTCCCGACCGGCCTCAGGTGTTCGGCCTCCCCGAGGTGCAGACCGCCCTGGCCGCCACCGCTGAACGCGGCCGGACCGGCCGCGTCCTGATCGACCCCTGGAGGGACGAGACATGAGCGCCTACCTGGTCTGCGAGCTCGTGATCACCGATGAGGCCCTCCTCGAGGAGTACCGCTCCATCGCGCGCACGGCCGTCTCCGAGTTCGGGGGCCGGTACCTGGTGCGGAACAAGACGCCGGAGGTCCTCGAGGGCACCGTCGAGGAGGAGGTGAAGATCGTGATCCTGGGCTTCGACACCCTCGACGTCGCCCGCGCCTTCTACCACTCCCCGACCTACGCCCCGGCGATCGAGGTCGCGAAGAAGTGCATGTCGCGGCGGATGTACATCGTGGAGGACGCAGGCTGACCGGCACCGTTCCCGCCCACCCCGCTGACTCGACTGACTCGACGACGAGCTGAGGAGCACGGCCCGTGACCATCGACCGACTCGACGCGCCACCCACCACCCGGGAGGCGACCGCGACCGCGCGGGTCGTCGGCAAGACCGTCGTTGCAGACTGCGTCGTCGAGCTGCGGCTCGTGGCGGCGGACGACGAGCACCCGCTCGGTCCCTGGTCACCGGGGGCGCACATCGATCTCGGCCTGCCCAACGGGCTGGTCCGACAGTACAGCCTCCTGCCCGCCGAGCCCGGCACCTGGTGGGTCGCGGTCCTGCGCGAGGTCGCGGGCCGGGGCGGCTCCGCCTTCTGCCACGACGCGCTGCATGTCGGCGAGGCGGTCCGGGTCACCGGCCCGCGCAACCACTTCGTCCTCGACGCCGGTGATCGCTACCTCTTCGTCGCAGGCGGCATCGGCATCGCCCCGCTGATCGGCATGATCGACGCCGCGGAGGCGGCGGGAGCGGAGTGGGAGCTGGTCTACGCGGGGCGCACCGCGGGGTCGATGGCCTTCGCCACCGATCTCGCCCGCCGCAACCCGGACCGGGTCCGCCTGCACGTCGACGCCGAGCACGGCCTCCTCGACGTGCCCGGCCTGCTCCGCGCGATCCCCGCCGACACCCAGATCTACGCGTGCGGCCCGACCGGTCTCCTCGACGTCCTGACCGCGCACGCCCAGCCCGGGTCACTGCGCGTCGAGCGGTTCAGTCCGATGGCCGTCGATGACACCGACGACCTGTCCTTCGAGGTCGAGCTGACCCGGTCCGGTGTCGTCGTCGACGTACCGGTCGGCGTCTCGGTGCTCGACGCCGTCGGTCGGGCCGGGGTGCAGACCCTCTCCTCGTGCGGCGAGGGGACCTGCGGCACCTGCGAAACCCCCGTCCTCGCGGGCGAGGTCGACCACCGCGACGCGATCCTCACCGACGGCACGCCCTCGCCACCCACCCGGCCGAGTACGCCGACCCCCGCCGGGCCAGTTCGCCTACGAGGAGGCGCTGCGCTTCGAGAGCGTGGTGCGACAGAACTATCGCACCCCTCGCGGGACACCGAGATCGGCGGCATCCCGATCCGCGAGGGGCAGAAGGTGATGCTGCTCGTGGGGTCGGCGAACCGGGACCGCGAGCGCTGGGGGCCGACCGTGGACACCTTCGACATCGACCGCCAGTCCGGCAGCGGCCACCTGACCTTCGGCCGCGGCATCCACCAGTGCATCGGCCGGCCCATCGCCCGCATGGAGGCCGAGTCGCTGCTCGGCGCCCTGGCCCGCAAGGTCTCCGTCATCGAGCTCGTGGGCGAGCCCGTGCAGATGCTCAACAACACGCTGCGGGGATTCCGCAGCATCCCCCTCCGGCTGAAGGCGGTCTGAGATGAGCGACAGGATGAAGGACAAGGTCGTCCTCGTGGCGGGTGGGGGTTCCGGCCTCGGCCGCTCGGCCGCCGTCCGACTCGCGGGCGAGGGGGCCCGGGTGATCGTCGGCGACCTCAGCGGCCCCGGCGTCGACGGCACGCTCGACGAGATCCGCGAGACCGGCGGCGAGGGCGTCGGCGCGGTCTTCGACATCAGCGACGACTCCTCCTGCGCCGAGCTCGTGACCGTGGCGACCAAGACCTACGGCGCGGTCCACGGCCTGTTCAACGTCGCCGCCGACACTTCGGAACAGACCCTCGGCCGGGACACCGACGTCGTCACCGTGCCACTGGAGGTGTGGCGACGCAGCCTCGAGGTCAACCTCACCGGCTACTTCCTCATGGCCCGCCACACCATCCCGGCGCTGCTGGAGAGCGGCGGCGGCGCGATCGTCAACACCATCTCCGGCCTCGTCCTCTACGGCGACGCCAACCGCGTCGCCTACGGCGCCTCGAAGTCCGGCATCCTCGCGCTGAGCAAGCACATCGCGATCGGGTGGGGCAAGCAGGGCATCCGGTGCAACACGATCGCGCCCGGGCTCGTGCTGACCGAACAGTCCGCCCTCCTGAACTCCGACTCCTACAAGGAGGAGGTCCTCAGCCGAGTGCACTCGAACCGCCTCGGAGTGCCGGACGACATCTCGTCAGCCGTCGCCTTCCTGCTCTCCGACGAGGCCTCCTGGATCAACGGCCAGGTCCTCCCGGTCAACGGCGGCCGAGGCCTCGGGTGAGTGTCGAGGGCTGACACGAGCGCCGAGCCGGGCCCGGCGACCAGGACACGGGGCGTCAGGCGGAGATCGCCGGCCGATCCTGCCTCTCGTCGGTGGCGTAGCCGTGTGGTCTCGCGTGCACGGCGTGCCGCTCCCGGACTCGATCCACGCCGTCCGGGCGTAGGTGGGTCGCCGTGGGGGGCGTGGGAGAAGACGCGGGTTCCGTCGCTCCGCGGCCTCCGCGACGAAGCGCGCCTGGATCGCCTCAGCCTGCCTCCAGGCGTTCAGGCCCGCCGGGACGGTCTCCTTCAGGCCGTGACGACGGCCGGAGACGGGATCGACGCCCGCAAGGACGCGCACCCGCAGCACCCCGCCGGCGAGGGTCACGATGTTGCCCTGCCGCGGCGGTCGTTGCGTGACTTCCGTCCCATGCGAGGGACTGAAGCAGCTCTCGTGCCGCATGTGGGTCGGGCGCCACCAGCCGAAACGCGAACTTGCTGGTCAGGCTATGAGCCGGAGGTCGGGATCGAACCGACGACCTACCGCTTACAAGTCAGTACTGCACGCCGCTCCACCGCTTCTACCAGTGTCAGCAGCACCCCCACGTCACACAGATCGTCTTCCTGGGAACTCCGGTGCCCACTGGTTCGCGTCACGCTTGATGTCATGCGGGACCAGCGGATCTCACTTGCTGCCCAACTGGACCGTCGGCGACGACGCGCCCGGACATCACCCAGGCGCGTGGCGGGCGCCGGTGCGCCTCACCGGATCTCAGGGCTTAGCGCCGTTCTGAGCGACGAGCCTGATTCAGCCACCCCCGACGGTCCTGACCCCGACTAGCCGCCATGACCATCAGCGAAGAACGGGCGATCGCGCACCTCAACGCCGGGTTCATCAGGGTCGGAGGCGAGATCGTCACCGACCCGAACCACGTTGCCGACGGCCCGATCGTCGTCTGCCCGCCGCCGGAGACCGGCAGCCGGCCGTCGCCTGAGACCCGGCCGCCCCAGGCGTCCTCCCGCTCGCCCGGCCCCGCGGCCTTGAGCTCGTCGTGGGTGCGGATCCGGTACGCACCACCGCCGGATCCGCACCCACGAGACCGCAGCCCGCAGGTCGATCCCATCCGTGCGAGTGGCCGGGCGGGTGATCCCGCCCGGCCGCCCCGGGTCACAGCACTCGAACCGTCTCGCAGATCCACCGGTCGGCGAGCTCGAACGACGCGACCAACGCCCGCCGCTGGCCGCGAAGCCGGACCGACGCCGCGACCTCCACTGCACCCTCGTTCGGCTGCACCGGACGGACGCTGAGCAGCCGCGCGCCACCGTGGGACCCGATGCCGTCCGCGGGGAGGGCCCGCAGGTAGCGCAGCACCCGCGGGTGCACGAGATCCCGGACCTGCCGGGGTGAGCGGCGCTGGTCGAGCACGTCCACCAGCATCGCCACCGTCTGCGCCGCCGAATGCAACGCGTCCGCGTCCTGCACCACGTCGCACCGCGCCCCGCAGCCGGCAAACAGCCCGGCCGCAGGCAGGCCAGAGGCCGCCCAGCGGCCCGCTCCGCCAGGCACGCAGCACCTGGCTGGGCGACGATCGGCGCTATGGCCAAGTACGCCGTCAATGACGACGCCGTCGACCACGCCCGCGAGCTGATCGACAAAAAGCGCTACGCCGCGCGCAGCCGCGGGGGAGACGTCCAACCCCCTCAGCCGCGGACGGCACCGAGTACCTCACGACCCATACCTGGGCCGAGTACAGCCTGGCACCTCGGCTTCACCGAAGGGGCGCAGGCGAAGAGACCAAGCGCCGCTACGCCTTCGTGTTCGGCTACTTCACGAGGATCCCATCGCATGGGCATCATCGCCTGCCACTACCGTGCCGCCGAGTGGGGCCGCAAGGACATCGAGCTCGCCGCCCACGACCTCCTCCAGCACCTCGACGACTCACGACGCTGACAGGCAGGCCCGCGTTCATGCTCCACGACCACCGCCGCCCACGCCTCCATTTCGCCGTCGTTGCGAGGGGGGATGGGATGTTCAGCTGCTGCCGATGCCCTGCGCCCACCTAACAGATCGTGCCGCAGGCGCGGCCCCGTGCCGGTACCCGAACCACGACCCCGCAAGCGCGTCCCCGACCCCGACGACACAGTCCATTGCCGACCGAGCGGCCCTGACCCATCCCTGCCGACTCGCTCATCGAAGCCTCACCATGACTGCCACCGGCGCACCTGGCGTCAACCGGGACCAGCGCCAGCACCGGCATGTGACGGCCGCTCCGGTCGGCTTGCTCCTCGCCCAATTCACCCCGACCTTCGTCATCCCGCTGCTGTCGGCAACCGGCCACCCACGCGCCCTGATCATGTGCCCGCCAAGGGTCAACCAGCCCCTAGCTAGGTCCTAGAGATCTCCGCAATCGCTTCGTAGATATCGGCCACGCTCGGCGCCCGTGCTTCGACGAGATCGGGCGGGGTCGGCACGTTGCTGAAGCAGGCGGTAATCCGGACCGGGGCGGCACGGAGGTGGTCGAAGCACTCCTCGCTGACCAGGGCACAGACCTCGGCGGCGACGCTGAACGGGCTCGTGGCCTCCTGGGCGACCACCAGCCGTCCCGTGCGGACCACCGACTCACACACCGTGGCCCGGTCCAGCGGCGCGATCGTGCGCAGGTCCATCACCTCGGCCGAAACTCCGTCGACGGCGGCCTGCTCGGCCGCCGCCAAGGCGCGGTCGACCATCCGTCCGGTGGCCACGACAGTCACGTCCGTGCCGGACCTGCGGATCTCCGCGCGGCCGAGCCGGACCAGGAAGTCAGGGTCCTGGGGGGTCTGGCGTCGGGCGGTGAGCAGGCCGAAGGTCTCGATCACCAGCGTCGGGTCGTCGCTGCGGATCGCGCTCTTGAGCAACCCCTTCGCGTCCCGGGCGTTCGACGGCATCACCACGGTCAGCCCCGGCACCGCGCCGAACCAGGCCTCGAAGCTCTGGCAGTGCTGCGCGCCGTAGGAGCCGCCCGACCCGCTCATGGTCCGGATCGTCAGTGGCAGCGGACGGCCGGTGAAGTACCGGTACTTCGCGGCCTGGTTGACGATCTGGTCCATCGCCAGCATGCAGAAGTCGAAGAACATCAGCTCGACGACGGGGCGCAGCCCGACCGCCGCGGCGCCGATTCCCATCCCGACGATCGTCGCCTCGCTGATCGGGGTGTCGCGCACCCGGTCCGGCCCGAACTCCCTGTGCAGGTTGCGGGTCAGGCCGTAGGGGCCGCCCGGCCCGGCGACGTCCTCCCCGAAGAGCACGACCGACTCGTCGCGCTCCATCTCCTGGTAGAGGGCCTGGTTGACGCCCTGCCAGAACTTGAGGTCCTTCATGCTCATCCCAGGTCCTCCGGATCCGCAGTCGGGGCGGCGAGCGCACGTTCCAGCGCGCCGGCCAGCAGGTCCTCGACCTGCGCGTCGATCGCGTCCGCCTCGAGCCCGGCCAGCTCCGCGCGCAGCGCCGCGACCGGGTCGCCGTCCCGGAACGCGGCCGCCTCGGCCTTGTCCCGGTAGGCCGCCGCGTCGCCGACGTAGTGCCCGGACCAGCGGTAGGTCATCACCTCGAGCAGGGTCGGCCCCTCCCCCGCGCGGGCCCGAGCCACCGCCTGCTCGGCCGCGCGGAGCACGCCCCGCACATCCGCGCCGTCGACGCGCTCGCCCGGGAACCCGTAGGCCTCCGCGCGCCGGTACACGTCGCCGGCGATGTGCGTGGACGAGGGCGTGAGCTCAGCGAACCGGTTGTGCTCGCACACGAAGACCACCGGGAGCCGCCAGAGCGCCGCGACATTGAGGGCCTCGCCAAAGTTGCCGGTGGAGGTCGCGCCCTCGCCGAAGAAGCACACCGCGACGTCCGACCGGCCCTGCGTGCGCAGGCCGAGGGCCGCCCCGGTGGCGATCGGTAGGCCGCCGCCGACGATCCCGTTCGTACCCAGCAGCCCGACGTCCGGATCCGCGAGGTGCATGGACCCGTTGCGGCCCTTCGAGTAGCCGGTCCGCCTGCCGAGCAGCTCCGCGACCATCCGATCGACGTCCGCCCCCTTCGCGAGACAGTGGTGGTGGCCGCGATGGGTCGAGGTGATGACGTCGGTCCTCCGCAGCGCCGCGCAGACGCCCACCGCCGTCGTCTCCTGGCCGAGAGCGAGGTGCAGCGGGCCGGGCACGGTCCCGGCCCGGTACTGCTCCGCCATCACCTCCTCGAAGCGGCGGCACAGCCGCAGCCCCCGGTAGAGCGTGGCCAGCTCGGCCATCAGCGGCCCCGCAGCCGGTCGAGGTAGGTGGCCTTCCGGTCCGCGAACTCCGCGGACCGGAAGGCAAGGCCATTAGCGACTGCTTCCAGGCCGAGCTGGTCCCGCAGCGTGCTCTGCGCGCCGTTGCGGACCACGAGCTTGAGCATCCGGGCCGCGTCGGGGCCCGCTGCCGCGAGCTGGGCGGTGATCTCGTCGAGCCGGCCCGAGAGCTCCGCGGGCTCGACGACCTCGTTGACCAGGCCCCAGCCCAGCCCGGTCTCGGCGACCACGGGCGCGCCGAGCAGGGCCATGTGCAGGGTCCGGGACGGGCCGATCTGCTTCTGCACCAGCCAGCTCAGTCCGAAGTCCTGCACCACGGCGAGCTCTCCGGGGACCATCCAGAAGCGGGCGCCGCGCACCGCGACGCGTACGTCACAGGCCATCGCCAGGCCGAAGCCCCCGCCACCGACGGCGTCGCCGTTCACACCAGCGACGGTCGGGAACGGCAGCTCGTAGAGGGCCTGGATTACCCGGTGTTGGTGGTCCAGCAGACGCTTACCGGTGAAGTCGCCCTCGTTCGGCACGTTCTCCATGAAGAACGGGGAGTCCAGGTCCACCCCCGCCGAGAACACCCGCCCCGCGCTGGTGAGCACCAACCCCTGCACGTCCTGGTCCGCGGCGAGCCCGGCCAGCACGTCCAGCAGCTCGTCGAGCATCGTGGGGTCCAGGGCGTTGAGCCGGTCCGGCCGGTCCAGGGCCAGCCGGACGACCGGGCCCTGCCGGTCGACCGTGATCGTCGAGGGGCTCACGTCGCCGCCCCGGTCCAGCGGTACGCGGCGGGATCGACCTCCCGGGTCATCGCCCAGTAATCGACGAGCCGCCACGGGCTGTTGGTGACGACGCGACCGGCCGCGTTGCGGTACCAGATGCCCATGCCCGGGTGCGTCCACACCATCTTCCCGTGCGCTTCGTCGACGCGGGCCACGTAGTCCGCGCTCGCCTCATCGGTCACCTCCGCAGCCCTCGCGCCGCGGGCGGCGAGCTCACGCAGCACCCCGACGACATGGGTGGCCTGACACTCCGCGGAGAACATCGTGCTGCCACCGTGGCCGAGGTTGGTGTTCGGGCCGTACATCAGGAACAGGTTCGGGAAGTCCGGCACGGTCACGCCGAGGTAAGCCCAAGCGTCGTCGTCCCCCCATTGCTCGCTCAGCGGCACCCCGCTGCGTCCGCGCAGGTCCAGCGGGTGCAGCATCCGCCGAGCGGTGAACCCGGTGGCCAGGATCAGGACATCGACGTCGTACCGGCCGTCGTCGGTCACGATGGTCGAGCCCTCGACGGCCTTGACGCCGGAAGTGATCAGGGTGACGTCCGGGCGTTTGAGGGTCCTGTACCAGTCGTAGTCGAGCAGCATTCGCTTGCCGTAGGGCGGGTAGTCCGGGAGGACCTTCTCGATCAGGTCCTCGTGGCCCGCGAGCTGTTCCTTGATGTATTCCGTGAAGAACGCGCGGTGCTTGTCATTCACCGCATTGAGCGATCGCTCGGGGTGCGGCCAGTCTGGGTCCCGCTGGAGGGTCGGGTGCAGCTTGTCCTGGAACTGCCACAGCAGCCGCAGTCGGTACCACTCCCGGTAGTGCGGCACGTGCTGCATCAGGTACCGGATCCGCGGGTCGATCTCGCGCAGGTAGTTCGCGTTCGGCGACACCCACTGCGGCGACCGCTGGAACACCAGCGTCTCCCCCGCCTCCTCGGCGATGGAGGGCACCACCTGCATCGCCGACGCGCCCGCGCCGACTACCCCGACCCGCTTGCCCGCCAGCAACACCGAGTGGTCCCACTCGGCGGTGTGGAACACCGGCCCGGCGAAGTCGGCGAGGCCGGGGATGTCCGGGACCATCGGGGTGGTCAGCTGCCCCACCGAGCTGACGACGGCGTCCGCGACCTCCTCCGAGACGGCGCCCGTGCCGTCGGCGATGCGGACGAGCCAGTCCGCCGACGCCTCGCGCCACTCGGCGGAGACGACCTCCCGACCGAACCGGATGTGCGGCAGCAGCTCCTGGTCCTTCGCGACGTCTCGCAGGTAGCCGAGGATCTCGTCCTGGCGCGGGTAGTACCGGCTCCACTCACCGCGCGGGGCGAAGGAGAACGAGTACAGGTGGCTGGGGGTATCGACGCCCGCGCCCGGGTAGTCGTTCGCCAGCCAGGTGCCGCCCACGTCGTCGTGCCGCTCGACGATCGTGAAGTCCGCGCCCAGGCTGCGCAGGGCGGCCCCGATGCACAGCCCCGACACGCCCGCGCCGATCACCAGGACCCGCAGGTCACGCTCCAGCTCCGGGCCGTCGAACGCCGGGTGCGGAGCGAAGCCGGCGTCCTCCGCCATCGAGACCGCGTACTCGGCGGGGACCGGCTCGCCGAGCGAGCGGCTCAGCGCGTCGACGAGGTCAGTGTCCGCGGGGGTCGGGGCGGGTTTCCGGGTGCCATTGCGGATCTCGCGCAGCACGGTGAACGCTGCGTCCCGGATCGCCTGCTGCTCGGCGGCGTCGAACCCGCCCTCGTCGTTGTCGTTCATCGCGATGGTGCGACTCGGGGCGTGGTCGACCAGCCACGACGCGTCGCCCGTCAGGTCACGGAGCACGAGGAGCAGGGTGGGCAGGTTCGCGACGGCGAGCGCCGCACGCAGCGCCTGTCCGTCGTCGTCGGCGTCGTCCGTCATGTCGGGGTGGGGGCCGTGCGGGGTCGTCGACACTGTCCTCAGCTCTCACTCGTGCTCTACCGACTAGTCGGTCGGGTCAACTCTTCCTACGTCTCCGTGGCCCGATGGCGCAACCCCGGAGGGGTCAGCGGAGTGACTTCTTCTCGATCTTGCCGATGGAGGTCTTGGGCAGCTCGTCACGGAGCTCGACGATCGTGGGCACCTTGAACGAGGCCAGCCGCTCGCGGCAGAACGCCAGGATCTCCGCCTCGTCGAGGGTCCGCCCCGGTAGCGGGGCCAGCCAGGCCTTGACCGCCTCGTCCCGCACGGGGTCTGGGACACCGACCACTGCCGCCTCCGCGACGTCCGGGTGGTCGAGCAGGACGGCCTCCACCTCCATGGAGGAGATGTTCTCGCCCGACCGCTTGATCATGTCCTTGCCGCGGTCGAAGAAGAACAGGTAGCCGCGCTCGTCCGCATAAGCGTTATCCCCGGTGCGCAGCCAGCCGTCCTGCAGCGCGGCCGCAGTCGCGGTCGGGTCGTCGTGGTAGCCGAGCATGACCGACCGCCCCGGCCTGCCCCGGACGACGATCTCGCCGACCTCGCCCTGGGCGACGTCCTCGCCGTCGGGGCCGACGAGCCGGACGGTCCGCTCGTCGAGCGGCAGCCCGATCGACGGCCACCGCTTGGGCCCGAAGACCGGCGCGAGGGTCACCAGGACCATCGCCTCCGACAGGCCGTAGCCGTTGACCAGCTCGACCCCGTAGCGGCGCTCGAAGGAGTCCCGCTCGTCGACACCGATGTTCAGCGCGTAGAACACCCGCCGCACCGCGTGCTCGCGGTCGGTCTCGCACTCCGGTTGCGCGAGCAGGGTCCGGGCCTGCATCGCGACCAGGCTGATCTCGGTGGCGCCGTGGCGGCGCACCTGGTCCCAGAAGCGCGTGGCGCGGTACTCCTCGAGCAGCACGCAGCTGCCGCCGACCGTCAGCGCGGCGAGGATCGTGCAGGCCTGGGCGTTGACGTGGAACACCGGCAACGCGGTGAGCAGCCGGTCGGTGCCGTCCAGGTGCAGCGCGCTCGCCGCCTGTGCCCCGCCGAACAGCGAGTTCGCGTGGGTGAGCAGGACACCCTTGGGCCGGGACGTCGTGCCGGAGGTGAAGATCGTCTCGACCACCTCGTCCGCCGACCCGGCCCGGGGCGGGACCACGCCGGGGCGGCGCAGGTCGTCGAGGGTGCGCTCGCCCGCCTCCGCCCGCCCGACGACCACCACCTCGCGCACCCCGGGACAGCCCTCGATTACCGCCTTGGCCACCGTCTCGCGGAACTCCGCGGCCGCCACCACGAGCACCGAGCCCGAGTGGCCGATCACGTGCCGCAGCTCGGGCGCGGTGTTGGCCACGTTCGAGGGCACGAACACCGCGCCCAGGGTGGCGAGAGCGAACCAGGTCTCGACGACCTCGACGCCGTTGCGGAGCTGGACGGTCACCCGGTCCCCCGGGCCGACGCCCGTCTCCGCGAGCCCCGCGGCGACGGCGTCGACCCGCGTGGCGAACTCGGCGTAGGTCAGCTCGACGACCTCGCCCGCGGCCGACTCCACCACCAACCAGGTCTTGTCCGGCTGCCGCTCGACCTGCTCATCAAGCAGGTCGCGCAGGGTCCGGTCATCGGAGCGGTCCAGCATGTCTTCCTCCTAGGAGCGGGGCGCCGCCCGCCTTCGGAGGGCCTGGGCTCAGCCGGGGACGTCGGAGCGGCTCAGGGCCGCGGCGGGGCCGGGTGCAGCGGGGTCGGCCGGGTGCACGGGGGCCGCGACCGGTCCGACGGCGACCCCGTTCATGTAGGTCTTCCAGAGGTAGAGGGCGATCTCACGGTGCCCGAGCGCGCCACCCGGCTGGTACCACTGGTAGGCCCAGTTGGACATGCCGAAGAAGGCGAAGGTGGAGAGCATCGGGTCCGGGGCGTGGAACTCCCCGGCCGCGTGGCCCTGCGCGATCACGGAGCGGACCAGGTCGGTGTACCGGTCCCGCTTCGCGCGGGCGAGTTCTCCCTCTTCCCCCTGCAGCTCCCGATGGTGCTCGAAGTAGACCCGCAGGTGGCCTGGGCGGGTCTCCAGAATCTCGAGGATGTCCTCCAGCACCAGGTGCAGGAGGGCGGGCCGCGGCATCTCCGCGGCCAGCCTCGCCTCGAGCCGATCGGTGAGCTCATTAACCAGCTCGTCGTGGATCCACACGACTATCTGGGTCTTGCTCTGGACGTGGTGGTAAAGGGTCGGCTTGCGGATACCCATCGCCGCGGCGATGTCGTCCATCGTCGTACTGTGGTAGCCGTGCTCGTCGAACAGGCGCGCCGCCACCGAGATGATCTCCGCACGGCGTGCCGTCCCGCCCGGTGGTGCCTTCACGCCGTCCTCCAGTCCTGGGAGCGGGCCCGTGGCCGGCGCGCGGCCGGCCACGGACCCCCGTCCGCTAGGTCACCGCGAGGCGCGCACGCCGCTCCCGGGTGGCCTCCTCGTCGATCGCCAGCTTCTCAGGATGCCTTACCGGGTCCCCGGTGATGACGACCCCGTACCGTTCCGCGGCGGCCTCGATCGTGAGGTACTCATCACGGACGTCCGTCAGCACCCGCTCCGGGGTGCGGTCCAGCGGGTTCCCCCAGCCACCGCCGCCCGCGGTCAGGTAGCGGAACTGCGCCCCGGGCTTCGTGTACCAGGTCGGGTTGCTCGCGAAGTAGAAGTAGCGGCCGTTCTCGAGGTCGACCTCCTTCGTCTCCGGGTCGAGCACGCCCGCGATCGGCGTGGAGCCCGCGTACACCCCGCCGTTCAACGGCAGCAGGTCACGCTCCTGCTCCACGTCGAAGGCCTCCCTGTCGAAGAGCCAGGTGGCGGCGGCCGAACCGCTGTTCCCGCCGTGCACGCCGAACCCGGCCCTGCGCTTGGTGCGCAGGGCGCTGGACCAGTGCTCCGCCTCGGAGAGCCAGAGCGTGTCCTTGACAACAGCCGCGCCGCCGCGGTGGGTGCCCTCGCCCGCGGTGTCGGCGACGTACTCCTTGCGCAGCACGACGACGGGGATGTCCGCCTCGATCGCCTCGGTGGCGGGGTCGAGGTTGTTGGCCATGTAGATGACCTCGTAGCTGTCCGCGTCCCCGTGTCGGGTCGCGCCCCACGGGCCGTGCTCGCCGCCGCACTGCGCGGTGGTGACCCAAGGGACCCCGTTGGTCACGCCGTTGGCGTTGTGCAGCGCCAGCGTGCCGTAGTCGCCGCCGATGGCCCGCTCCCCCAGCGCCTGCGACAGCGCGCGGAAGATCGCCATCATCACCGGCATGGTGGCCTCCCAGTACAGGAAGACCGGGCCGTCCGGCGGGATCGCGCTGCCGATCGTCCCCGGCGGGATGACGACGTCGATCGTCCGGTAGGTGCCGGAGGTGAACGGCGAGGTGGGGTCGAGCAGGTACTTCAGCCCGACGCCGACGGCCGTCTTGGTGTCCAGCATGGTGCCGTTGATGCTGGTCCGGGCCTGCGGGGAGGTGCCGGAGAGGTCGACCTCGATGTCCTCGCCGCGCTTGCGCACGGTGACGTGGACGCGGTACTCGACATCGTCGCCGACGCCGTCGCAGTCGATGAACTCCTCGCCCTCGTAGTCCCCGTCGGGGAGCTCGGCGATGGCGTTCGACATGGCTTCGGCCGAGGCGTCGGCGCTGTAGCGGATGGACCCGCGGACCGCCTCGGCGCCGTAGCGCTCGATGCTCTCGTGGAGCAGCCGCTCGCCCAGCCGGAGGTTCTGGTAGATCGTCTTGAGGTCCGGGAGCAGCAGCGCGCCGTAGCGGGCGTTGTCCAGGATGAGGTGGAAGACCGAGTCGACCGGCTCGTCCTCGCGGTAGAGCAGCTGCGGGGACAGGACCAGGCCGGACTCGTAGACGTTGTGCTTGGTCGCGCTGAACCCGGCGGGGACGACGCCGCCCATGTCGAGCTGGTGGGCCCGCATCGTCACGAACGACACGATCTCGCCGTCGTGGAACACGGGGCGGATGAACAGGATGTCGTTGACGTGCGTGCCGGTCCGGTAGGGGTCGTTGCAGATCAGCAGGTCGCCCTCGCGGAGCCGGTCGCGCCCGTACTCCTCGACTGCATTGCGCAGGCCGTCCGCCATTGTCCCGAAGAACACGGCGAGGCTGTTGCTGACCGAGCCCATCGGGTAGTCGTCCGACGGCGGGCCGGACACGGTGGCCGCGAAGTCGTACCAGTCCCGCAGGATGCCGGAGAACGCCGTGTTCAGCAGGCCACTGCACATGTGCTGCACGACGTAGTGGACCCGGCTGGACAGCACCGACATGGTGAACCGGTCCGCGCCGTAGCGCTCGACGAACGCGGCGTCGTCCAGGTCGCGCAGCCGGACGGGGGCGGCGGTGCTCATGACTCCTCCCGGGTGATGCGCAGCTCGCCGACCCGCCCGACCTCGACGGTCTGGCCCGCGAGGACGAATGTGGTGGACATCGGCTCGCGGATGACCGCGGGACCCGCGATCCGGTCGCCCTGGCGCAGGTCGACCCGGGCGTACTCGTTCGCCGCCTGGTCGGACTCGCTGAGGTAGCGCAGGGTCAGCGAGCGGGTCGGGACCGGCGCGGACGGCCTATCCCCGTCCGTTCGCCGCGGCACCTCGGGGTAGGACACCTTGTCCGCGGGCACCTGGGCGTCGACCCGGTAGGTCACGCCCTGGACCGGCATCATCTCGAAGGTCTTGCTCCAGCGCTCGCCGTAGGTCTTGTGGAAGTTGCGGACCAGCTGGTCCATCGCGGCGGCGTCGATCGTGCCCTCGGGTACCTCGACGAACGGGGTCTCCCAGCTCTGCCCGACGAGCCTGCCGTC
The DNA here is from genome assembly GCF_039541715.1 of Pseudonocardia xishanensis. Taxonomy (NCBI): domain Bacteria; kingdom Bacillati; phylum Actinomycetota; class Actinomycetes; order Pseudonocardiales; family Pseudonocardiaceae; genus Pseudonocardia; species Pseudonocardia xishanensis. The sequence goes on along the minus strand of NZ_BAABGT010000063.1, from coordinate 14,650 downwards.
GAGGCTGCGCACGAAGACGGCCTTCTCGCGCTCCTCCGGGCGCAGCCTGCTGCGCAGCGCCTCCTCCATCTCGGTGAAGATCGCGTCGATGTGGGGCGCGGCGTCGCCGTCGAGCAGGGTGTAGGAGCAGCGGCTCTCGGAGTAGACGAGGTCCGAGCTGACCAGGCCCAGCGCAGAGAACAGGCCGGGGTGCGGGGGGACCACGACCTCGCGGGCGCGGACCTGCCCCAACACGGCGGGTAGCAGCATCGGACCGGCCGCCCCGTAGGCGACCAGACTGTAGTCGCGGGGGTCGATGCCGTGCTGGATGGCGATGTTGACGACGCCCTCGGCGATGTTGTTGATGCCGATGTCGAAGGCGTGCCGGACCCGCTGGTCGACCCCGATCGGGGTGTCGAGCGCGGCGAAGGCCTGCTCGGCGAGGTCCTTCTTCAGGGTCATCCGGCCGCCCGCGAAGCCGTCGGGGTCGATGATCCCGATCAGGAGGCACGCGTCGGTCATCGTCGGCTGCTCACCGCCGATCCCGTAACAGGCCGGACCGGGATCCGCGCCCGCGCTGCCGGGGCCGACCCGCAGCTCGCCGACCTCGCCGATGGTGATCAGGCTGCCGCCACCTGCGCCGATGCTCGACACCTCGTTGGACAGCGCGTTCACGATCAGGTCGTGCTCGAGCTCGAAGCTGGTGTTCACGAACGGCACGCCCGCGGTGACCAGGCTGATGTCGGCCGACGTGCCGCCGACGTCGCAACAGAGCAGGTTGCCCAGGTCGATCTGTGAGCCGAAGTGCGCGCTCGACATGGTGCCGGCGGCCGGGCCCGCGAACACGATGCGGAAGGGCTGGCGCATCGCGACCTCGGCGGGCACCAGGTGCGCGGCGCAGTCGGCGTAGTTCAGGTCGCCGGTGAAGCCGAGGTCCCGCAGGCCGGAGTCGAGCCGGTCGGTGTATTTGCCGTAGATGAGCTTCATCAGCACGTCGACGACGGTCGAGGAGGCGCGTGCGAACTCCTTGGCCAGCGGCGAGACCTCGCTCGAGATGGAGACAGCGACCTCGTCGCCGAGCTCCTCGCGGATCAGGTCGCGCAGCCGCGCCTCGTGCGCGTCGGTCACGTAGGCGTTGATCAAGCAGACCGCGACGCCCGCGACGTCGCACTCCTGGAGCGTGCGCAGCTCCTCGCGGGCCTGCTCCTCGTCGATCGGGAACAGCACGTCACCCGACGCCGTGATTCGCTCCCGGATTCCGCGGCGCAGGTAGCGCGGCACCAGCGGCCGGGCGGCGTCGCCGAAGGGGCGGCGCCACGCGGCGTCGGTCAAACCCTCCACGGGACGCCAGGTGCGGCCCATGTCGAGGATGTCGCGGTGTCCCAGCGTGGTCAGGAACGCGATCTTCGGCAGCCGCCGCGTGATCACGGCGTTGAGCCCGTGGGTGCTGGCGTGGTTGAAGATCTGCGACTCCGACACCCCGATGTCCTGGGCACCGCGGAGCACACCCTGCTCCGTGTCACGTACGTTCGTCGGCACCTTCACGGTCCGGATCTCTCCGTTCCGCACGGCCACCACGTCGGTGAAGGTCCCCCCGACGTCCACTCCAATCATCGTGTCTCCGCCTTTCCGCGGTTCTCGAACAGGGGTCGGGTCAGTCGAAGGTCAGGCCGGACGAGGTCAGCTGCACCGGACCGAGGAGGTCCCAGCGGTCGCGGCTGACCGAGTACAGGCACTGCTGGCACTTGACGGCCCGGAACCATCCGCCCTCCGAGAGCACCGGATAGCGGCGCAGTTCGTGGGCTCCGCAGCGGGGGCAGGCCCCGTCGACGGACTCCCTGCTCACGGCAGGTCCTTCAGCGGGTAGAGACATCGGTGGTCCTCTCCGGCAACGCTGCGAGGATAGGTCTGACAACTTCTACCGACCAGTCGGTAGCACCACGCCGGGAACCGTAGCGGGGTGACGTGTGACCGCGCAAGAACAGTCTTTCACCGGCGGAGTTCCTGTTGACGGCACAGGACGAAGACGCGAGCATGGATTACTACCGACCAGTCGGTAGACAGCGTGACTGCGATGAAGGAGGACACGACGTGACGCTCGACGGAGAGATCGCCGTGGTGACCGGCGGGGCCAGCGGCATCGGGTTCGCGAGTGCGGAGCTGCTCGCCGCGCGCGGGGCTCGGATCGTGGTGGCGGACCTGGCCGAGGCCGCCGCCGAGGAGGCGGTCGGCAGGCTCACGGGCGGCGGCCACGTCGCGATCGGCCTGGACGTCACCGACGATGAGGGCGTGCGGGCCGCGGCGACACGCGTCGAGCAGGAGGTCGGGCCGGTCTCGATCCTGGTCACCGCGGCGGGCGTCACCCACCTGCCCGTGCCGCCCGAGGAGCTCTCCACCGAGACCTGGGACGAGGTGCTGCGCGTGGACGTGCGCGGCACCTGGTCCGCGGCCGTCGCCTTCGGCCGCCCGATGGTCGAGCGCAGGCGCGGCAGCGTCGTGACGATCTCCTCGATCACCGGCCTGCGCTCGACGCCGCTGCACTCCTACGGGATCGGCAAGGCCGCTGTCGTGCGGATGACGGAGAACCTGGCGGGCGAGTGGGGCCGCGCCGGTGTCCGGGTCAACGGGGTCGCCCCCGGGTACACGCTGACCCCGCTGGTCAAGCGGCTGATCGAGGCCGGCGAGCGGGACGCCTCCGGCATCACGAACGCCACCGCCATGGGCCGGATGATCGAGCCCGCGGAGATCGCCGCCGCCGTCGCCTTCCTGGCCGGGCCGGAGGCCTCGGCGATCACCGGGGTCACCGTGCCGGTGGACGCGGGCTGGCTGATCTCGCCGAGCTGGCAGACCTACGGCGGCGTCCGCGATCACGGGGCCACCTCGTGAGCGGTCACGCTCTGGTCACCGGTGCCGCCCGCGGGATCGGCGGCGCCACGGCCGCGGCGCTCGCCGCGCAGGGGTTCGCGGTGACCGCGACGGACGTCCTGCCCCTCGACGAGACCGTGGACCGGATCCGCGAGGCGGGCGGCACGGCGACCGGCCGGGTCGTGGACGTGCGCGACCGGGCCGCCGTGCGCGAGACCGTCGACGCCGCGGCGGCCGATCACGGCGGCCTGCACGCGCTCGTCACCTGCGCGGGGGTGTACGGCCGGGAGACCCACATCGACGCGCTCACCGAGGACGACGTCGACCTCGTCCTCGACGTGAACGTCAAGGGCACCCTCTGGATGCTGCAGGCCGGGCTCCCCCACCTGCGCCGCACGGCGGGCAGGGTCGTGTGCCTCGGGTCGGTGGCCGGGCGCAACGGCGGGGTGGCGTCCGGCCCGCACTACGGCGCCAGCAAGGGCGGCGTCCACTCGATCGTGCGCTGGGCCTCGAAGGCGGAGGCGCAGCACGGCGTGCTGGTCAACGGGATCGCCCCCGGCGCCGTCGAGACCCCGATGATCGAGGGCCGCGGCTACTCGCCGGAGGGCATGCCGCTCAAGCGGTTCGGCCGCCCGGAGGAGATCGCCGCCGTGGCGGCGTTCCTGGTGTCCGACGCGGCGAGCTTCCTGACCGGTGCGGTGGTGGACGTCAACGGTGGCATCTTCCAGAGCTGAGGGCGGCGGGCCGCCGATCGACCCCGACCTGGCGGCGGTCCTACCGACCCTCCGGAGCATCATGCCGCCCGAGCTGACCTGCGAGCGCATCCCGGAGGCCCGGTTGACGATGCGCCGGGTGAGCAAGGACCTCGACGCGGTCATCGGCTCACGTCCGATCACCCACACCGAGCACGTGGTCCCGACCGACACACAGGACGGGGTGTCGGTCACCGTGCTGCGCCGCGCGGACTCGACCGGCCCGCGCCCGGCGATCGTGCACCTGCACGGCGGCGGGATGGTCATGGGTGACCGGTTCGTCGGCGCCTACGAGTTCTGCGCGTGGGTCGAGGAGCTCGACGTCGTGGTCGTGACGGTCGAGTACCGGCTCGCCCCCGAGCATCCCCACCCGGCGCCCGTGGAGGACTGCCTCGCCGCCCTGCGCTGGACGCTGGACGAGGCGGGCGCGCTGGGCGTCGACCGCGAGAAAGTCGTCATGGCGGGCACCAGCGCGGGCGGCGGCCTCGCCGCCGGTGCTCTGCTGCTCCTGCGCGACCGCGGCGGGCCGCGGATCGCGGGTCAGCTGCTCTGCGCACCCATGCTGGACGACCGCGGCGAGACCGTGTCGGCCGCGCAGTACGCCGTCGGGGGCGTGTGGGACCGGGTGAGCAACCGGACCGGGTGGGCGGCCCTGCTCGGGGACACGGCCGCGGACCGGTACGCGGCGCCCGCCCGCGCGGTGGACCTCGCCGACCTGCCGCCCGCATACGTCGACGTCGGCGGAGCGGAGACCTTCCGGGACGAGGACGTCGCCTACGCCTCGGCGCTGTGGCGGGCGGGGGTGCCCGCCGAGCTGCACGTGTGGCCGGGTGCCTTCCACGGATCGGACTCCTTCGTCCCGGGCGCCCCGCTGTCCCGCCAGGCCAGGCGGGCGCGGGTGGACTGGATCCGCCGCGTGCTGCGGCTCGACTGACCGGACGTGCTGAAACGGCCGGCCCCCGGTAGCCCGGGGGCCGGCCGCCCGCTCACCACCCCATGAGCCGGACCATGTCCTGCCGCAGGTCGGGCAGGACGAACCGGTTCCAGGCCATCCGGGGGTCGGTCGTGTTCCCGTCGGCGAACTGCCGCAGCCCGATCCCGATGATGGCGATCAGCTGCAGCGTGCCCAGCACCGTGTAGGTGCGGACCGTCTCCGGGTCCACCTCGACCCCGCGGAGCTTCCCGTAGGTCTCGGCGAACCACTCCGCCTCGGCGAACGCGCCCACCAGCGGCGAGCCGCCGCCGGTGAACTTGCCCCCGTAGTACGGCATGGCGAGGTAGCCGAGGTCGAACAGGGGGTCGCCGAGGTAGGCGAGCTCCCAGTCGATGACCGCGGAGACCCGCCCACCGTCGAGCAGCACGTTGCCGATCCGGAAGTCGGCGTGCACCAGGCCCGGCGAGGTGGGGCCGGGGTCCCGGGACAGCACCCACTCGTAGGCCTCGTCGACGATCGGGTCGGCGACGTCGACGTTGTCGTGGTGGGTCGTCCGCCACCGCTCGACGAGCTCCGCGAACCCGACCGGCGGGCCCAGGAAGCCGAGCTCCGCGGCCGGGATGTCGTGCACCGCGGCGAGCGTCTCCACCAGGTCGGTGGCCACGCTCCGGCTGCTGCGCCAGTTCTCCTCGAGCTCGGCCCGGTCCCTGGGCCGCCAGACCAGCGGGGACCGGCCCTCCGCCTTGTCCATCACGAAGAACGGGCCGCCCAGCGCCGAGTCCGCGGCCCGGAGCCCGCGCACCGCGGGCACCGGGAGACCGGCCCGCCCGGCCGCGGCGTAGATCTCGTACTCGCGCTCCAGGTCGGTGTCGAGCAGCCCGCCGGGCGGCTTGACCCGCACGACGTACGCCCGGTCCCCCGCACCCTCGGTGAGCACGTAGGTGTGCCGCGAGAAGCCGCCCGCGAGCTGGCGCAGCGACCACTCCCCCGCGGTGTCGACGCCGGCGCCCGCCAGCACCTCGAGCACCTCGGCCACCTCGGGACCGGGGTCGCTCACCGCGGCTCCCCGGCCGTGAGCAGCTCGACGTCCCGGTCCGCCAGCTCGGCCAGCAGCCGGCGGAGGCGGTCGGCGAAGGCCGCCGCGGCGGGGTCCCCGGCGGACCGGGCGGCCCGAGCCGCCGAGGCGGTCACCTCGCCGAGCGGGCGGTGCCCGACGACGAGGTCTGTATGGGCCCGGTCCAGCGCCTCCCGCCACGACGGAGCGGTGGCCTCCTCCCGGGCCGCCGCCACGAGGGCGACGGCCTGTTCGGTGAACCAGCTCCGGTTGGGCTCCGCCCCCGCCAGCTCGGCGGAGAGGTAGCGGGCGACGCTGCTCGCCGAGAGCAGCTGGGAGGTGCGGAACTCGTCGAGCGGGCGGTCCCAGCGGGCGGACTCCCGCAGCAGCTCGCCGAGCATCCCGACGAGCCGTGCGGGGGTGAGGGGATCGAACATCGCCTACCCCGCGTACTTCCGCAGCTCGCGGCGGGCGACGGCACGCTTGTGCACCTCGTCCGGCCCGTCGCCGATCTGCAGGTAGCGGGCCTCGACGTAGTAGTTCGCCAGGGGCAGGTCGTTGGAGACCCCCGCCCCGCCGAACACCTGGATGGCCCGGTCCACGATCCGCGCGGTGATCCTGGGGACGACGACCTTGATCGTCGAGATCTCCACCCGGGCGCCCTTGTTGCCCACCGTGTCCATCAGCCAGGCCGTCTTCATGACCAGCAGCCGGGCCTGCTCGATGTCCATCCGGGCGTCCGCGATCCACTCCTGGACCACGCCCTGCTCGGCGAGCGGGGTGCCGAACGTGACCCGCTCGTGCGCGCGCCGACACATCAGCTCGACGGCCCGTTCGGCGTGCCCGAGCAGCCGCATGCAGTGGTGGATCCGGCCCGGCCCGAGCCGGGCCTGGGCGATGGCGAAGCCGCCGCCCTCGGTGCCGAGCACGTTCGCCGCGGGCACCCGGACGTCGGTGAACACGACCTCGCCGTGCCCGCCGTAGGCGTGGTGCGGGAAGCCGAAGACCGGCAGCGAGCGGGTGATCTCGATGCCCGGGGTGTCCCGCGGGACCAGCACCATGCTGTGCTGCTTGCCGGGCGGGGCGTCCGGGTCGGTCAGCCCCATCACGATGATCAGCTTCGTGTCGGGCCTGCAGATCCCGGTGGTCCACCACTTGTGGCCGCTGATGACGTAGTCGTCGCCGTCGCGCACGATCCGCGTCTGCAGGTTGTTGGGGTCCGAGCTCGCGACCTTCGGCTCGGTCATCGCGAAGCAGGACCGGATGGAGCCGTCGAGGAGCGGCCGCAGCCACTCCTCCTGCTGCGCCTCGGTGCCGTACTGCGCGAGCAGCTCCATGTTCCCGGCGTCCGGCGGCGAGCAGTTGAAGGACTCCGGGGCCAGGTCGATGCTGTGCCCGGTGATCTCCGCCAGCGGCGCGTACTGCAGGTTGGTCAGCCCGGCGCCGAACTCCTTGTCCGGCAGGAACAGGTTCCACAGGCCGGCGGCCTTGGCCTTCTCCTTGAGCTCGGTCTTGATCGGCGGCTCGTAGTCGAACGGGTCCGCCGCGGAGGCGTACTGCACCTCCAGGACCGGCTCGGCGGGGCGGATGTGCTCGTCGAGGAAGCCCTGGACGCGCTCCATCCACTCCCGCGTCGTGGCGTCGAGTGCGAACTCCATCAGCGTGCGGCCCTCATCTCGGCCCGACGGCGCTCGGTCGCCTCGGTGTCGACCGTCAGCTCCTCGGGGTGGGTCAGCGGGCTCCCGACGACGCGGACGCCGTAGTCGCGGTACGCGCCCTCGATCGTCAGGTACTCGTCCCGCACGTCCCGCTTCACCCGCTCCGGGTCGCGGTCGAGCGGGTCGCCCCAACCGCCACCCCCGCCGGTCTGGTACCGGAAGATGGTGCGCGGCGAGGTCCGCCAGATCGGCGTCGAGGCGAAGTAGTGGTACTCCCCCGCCGGGTCGAGGACCTTGGTCTCCGGGTCCAGCACGCCCGCGATCGGCTGCGAGGCGGCGTAGACCTCGGGGCCGGTGCCGAGCAGGTCCTGGGTCTGGGCGATGTCGAAGCTCTCGGGGGTGAACATCCAGCAGGCCTGGGCCACCCCGTCGCGTCCGCCGTAGGCGCCGACACCGCTGGGCTTCTTGGTGTGCAGCGGGCTCGACCAGTGCTCGGCGTCGCGCAGGTAGAGGGTGTCGCGGCGGACCGAGGCGCCGCCCCGGTTCTCCCCCGCGCCCGACGTGTCGGCGGCGTACTCCTTGCGCAGCACCACGACCGGAGAGTTGGCCTCGATCGCCTCGGTGGCCGGGTCGATGTTGTTGATCAGCTGGGCGACCATGTAGCTGTCGCCGTCGCCCGCCTTCGTCGCGCCCCACGGGCCGTGCTCGCCGCCGCACTCCGCGACGGTCGTCCACGGGGTGCCGTCCTCGGTCACGCCGTTGGCGTTGTGCAGCATCAGCGAGCCGTAGTCGCCGCCGACGGCGTTGACGCCCAACACCTTCGACAGCGCCCGGTACACCGCCTGGAGCACCGGCATCGTGGACTCCCAGTAGAGGAAGACACAGCCGTCCGGTGGGGTGGCGCTGCAGATGGTGCCCGGCGGCACCACCACGTCGATGTTGCGGAACGAGCCCGAGTTGAAGGGCGTCGTCTGGTCGATCAGCATCTTGATCCCGACGGCGATGGCCGTCTTCGCGTCGAGCGCGGTGGCGTTCACCGAGGTGCGGGCCTGCTCCGAGGTGCCGGACAGGTCCACCTCGACGCGGTCGCCGTGCTTGGCGATCCGGATCTTGAGCTGGTAGGTGATGCTGTCGTCCACGCCGTCGGCGTCGATGCCCTCCTCGGCCTCGTACACACCGTCCGGGATGGACTCGCGCAGCGCGGTGCTCATGGCCTCCGCGGACGCGTCGCACGTGTAGGAGATCGCGCCCAGGTAGGCGTCCACGCCGTAGCGCGCCACGCTCTCCAGGATCAGCCGCTCGGCGAGCAGCAGGGCCTGGTAGATGCTCTTCATGTCCGGGTAGAGCAGCGCCGCCATGCGCGCGTTGTCGAAGATCAGGTTGAACGTCGAGCGGACCGGCTTGTCCTTGACATACAGCCGCATCGGGCTGATGACCAGGCCGTTCTCGTACGAGTTGCGCTTGGTGGCGCTGAACCCGGCGGGCACCACGCCGCCCATGTCGAGCTGATGGGCGCGGATGGTGACGAACGTGATGATCCGGCCCTCGTGGAACACGGGGCGGATGAAGCACATGTCGTTCACGTGGTTGCCCACGCGGTACGGGTCGTTGGCGATGATGATGTCGCCTTCCTCGACCTCGTCCGGCCCATACTCCTCGATGGTGTTGCGGACGGCGTCGCCCATCGTCCCGAGGAACACCGCGAGCGAGTTGCTCACCGTGCTCATCTGGTAGTCCTGCTCGGGCGGACCCGCGATGGTGGCGCCGAAGTCGTACCAGTCCCGCAAGATGGACGAGAACGCGTTGTTCAGCAGCCCGGCGCACATGTGGTCCACCACGTAGCGCATGCGGTTGCCGAGCACGCCCGCGGTGAACCGGTCGGCGTGGTAGCGGGCGGCGAACTCCTCGTCGGTGAGGTCGCGCAGTGCCTTGGTGTCGCTCACGGGGTCCCTCCGAGTCGGATGTGGAGCTCGCCGTAGGTGCCCACGGTGAGGTGGTGCCCGGGCGGCACGAAGGTGGTGGACAGCGGCTCGCGCACCACGGCCGGGCCCGCGAGCTCGTCGCCCGCGCGCAGGTCGACCCGCTGGTACTCCAGTGCGACGAGCGGCTCGTCGGTCAGGTAGCGGATCTCCAGCTCCCGGGAGGACTCCGGACCGCCGGAGTCCCGGGCCGGGAGCTTCGGGTACTCGACCTTCGCGGCCGGGAACACCGCCTCGACCCGGTAGGTCACGCCCTGGACCGGCAGCGCCTCGAACCGGTTGCCCGTGCGCTGCTGGTAGACGTCGTGGAAGTTCGCGATCATCTGGTGCACGGTGTCCGCGGTGATCGGCCCGTCCGGGATCGTGACGAAGGGGGTCTCCCAGCTCTGGCCCATCAGCAAGGCGTCGAAGGTGCGGACGAACTTCGCGTCCCCGCCGCGGTCGCCGAAGCGCTGCTTGAGCCGGTCCTCCATCTGCGCGTAGACCTTCTCGATGGACTCGGCAGCGCCGGGCTCGAGGATCGTGTACGCGCTGCGGCTGTCGCCGTAGACCTGGTCGGAGCTGACCAGCCCGAGGGCGGAGAACAGCCCGGGGTGCGGCGGGACCACGACCTCCTTGGCGTGGACCAGGCCCAGCGTCGCGGGCAGCAGCATCGGGCCCGCGGCGCCGAAGGCGAGCAGGCTGTAGTCCCGCGGGTCGATGCCGTGCTTGACGGCGACGTTGAACAGCCCCTCGGCGACGTTGTTGACCCCGACCCGGAAGGCGTAGTTCACCCGCTGGTCGAAGCTCAGCGGCGAGTCCAGGTCCTGGAACGCCCGCCGGGCGAGGTCCGGGTCGAGCTGCATCCGGCCGCCCGCGAACCCGTCGGGGTCGATGATCCCCATGAGCAGCATCGTGTCGGTGGTGGTCGGCTGCGTGCCGCCGCGCCCGTAGCAGGCGGGGCCGGGCACCGAGCCCGCCGAGCCCGGGCCGACTAGGAGCTCGCCCGCGGGGCTCACCGTGACCAGGCTGCCGCCGCCCGCGCCGATGCTGACGATCTCGTTCGACAGCGCGTTGACGATGAGGTCGTGCTCGAGCTCGAACGTGGTGTCGACCGACGGCGCCCCGTCGGTGACCAGGCTGATGTCGCAGGAGGTCCCGCCGACGTCGGCACACAGCAGGTTCGGGGTGTCGATCAGCGACCCGAAGTAGGCGCTCGCCATGGTCCCGGCCGCGGGCCCGGCGAACACGATCTCGTAGGGGTGCTCCACCGCGATGTCCGCGGACACCAGCTGGGCGGCGCAGTTCGCGTAGTTCAGCTGGCCGGTGAAGCCCTCGGCCCGCAGCCCGGCGTCGAGCCTCGAGGTGTAGCCGTCGTAGATGATCCGCATGAAGACGTCGATCACCGTGGTCGACGACCGGGCGAACTCCTTGGCCAGCGGCGAGACCTCGCTCGAGATCGAGCAGGGCACCGGGCCGAGTACCTCGTGCACGAGGTCGCGCAGCCGCTCCTCGTGGTGGGCGCTGACGTAGGAGTTGATCAGGCAGATCGCCACGCCCTCGACCTCGCAGCGGCGCAGCACCTCCAGCTCGGCGCGGGCCTGGTCCTCGTCGAGCGGGATCAGGATGCCGCCGTCCGCGGTGATCCGCTCGCGGATGCCGCGACGCAGGTAGCGGGCCACCAGCGGGCGGGCCGCGTCGCCGTAGGGGCGGCGCCAGTGCGCGTCGGTCAGCGCCTCCGCGGGACGCCAGGTGCGCCCGGCGTCGAGGATGTCCCGGTGCCCGAGCGTGGTCAGGAACGCGATCTTGGGGAGCTTGCGCGTGATGACCGCGTTCAGCCCGTGGGTGCTGGCGTGGTTGAACACCGTGGCGTTCTCGACGCCCGCCTCGCGGGCGCCGGCGATCACGCCTTCCTCGGTGCGCGCCTCCGTCGCGACCTTGATCGTGCGGATCTCGCCGCCCTCGATCGCCACGACGTCGGTGAAGGTACCGCCGACGTCCACTCCGATCATTGTCATGAGAGGTCCAGTCCGTGGGAGGTGAGGTGGATCGGGCCGAAGATGTCCCAGGGCTCGCGGCTCACCGAGACCAGGGTCGGCTGGTGCTTCACCACGATGAACCACCCGCCCTCGCTCAGCACCGGGTAGCGCAGGAAGTCGGCAGCGGTGGATCCGGGGAAGTCCTTCTCGAGGTCGACGCCGAGGTCGCGGAGCTCCTGCTCGGTGACCGCGTCACGCTCGACCGTGAGCGGGGGCGCCACGGTCGGGTTCTGGTTCGTCATGCCACATCGGTCCTTCGGGGTCGGTTCCCGACAGACACACGCGGACGGCGCGGGTGAGGTCGCACGCGTCACTGCGAGGGCCTATGATTTTCGTGGACCGAGCGGTCCACGTAATTCCGGGACGCTAGACCCGGTGCGGCGCGCGCCACAAGTGCATCACCCGTTCGGACGATGCCGTGGCCGGGTCGCGGTGGTGTGGCAGCCTGGACCGACCAGGCCGAGGAGGGGGCGTGCAGTGACGACGGACGAGCGGACCGCGGCCGCGGCGCCGCGCCGCGGTCGCCCGCAGGGCCACGGCCCGGGGTTCGAGACGCGCCGCGACGAGGTCATCGACATCGCGACCACGCTGTTCGCCGAGCGGGGCTACTCCGGCACGTCGGTCAGCGACCTGACGGCCGCGACGGGGATGGGCAAGGGAGCGCTCTACCGCTACATCGAGTCCAAGGAGAACCTGCTCGTCGAGATCTCCGCCCGGGTGATGACCCCGCTCGTCGAGCGGACCCGCGAGGTCTGCGCGCTGGAGGAGTCGCCGTTGGTCAAGCTGCGCCTCATCTCCGAGGCCATCCTGGCCGGGATCGCGGAGCGCCCCGACTACGTCTGGGTCTACGAGCACGACTACCGCTACCTCACCGGCACCAACCGGACCCGGTTCCTCGCCCAGCGCAGCGCCTTCGAGCAGCCGCTGCTCGAGCTCGGCCGCGAGGCGGTCGCGCAGGGCCTGTTCCGGGACACCGACGTCCGGCTGCTGATGTTCCAGTTCTTCAGCCTGCACAAGCAGGTCGCCCAGTGGTTCCACCGCGGCGGCGGCTGGGGCCCGGAGGAGCTGTCCCGCGAGTACTGCCGCACGCTGTTCAACGGCTTCGCCGCGGACTCCGCGGACCTCGCCGCGGTGGAGCGGCGGGCCGCGGAACTGCGGCCCTGAGCCGGGCCTCACGGCGCAGGCTCGATCTCCAGACAGGCGTGGGCCGCGCGGCGCAGGAGCTCACCGAGCCTGCCCTCGGGCAGCCCGGAGTGGTGGAACAGGATCGACTGGATCGCGCCGATCGCCGAGTGCACCACCACCCGGACATCGGCGTCCGCGCGGCCGGGGTGCAGCGGGGCCACGACCGAGACCCACTCCTCGATGTAGTGCCGCTGCGACCGGCGGAGCCTGCGGAACTCGTTCCCGGGCACGCTGTGCGCCTCGAGGTGGTAGATCTGCAGGATCCGGCGGTCGTGCACCGCGACCGTGACGTGGTTGCGCACCAGCGCGGTCACCGCCGACCGGTCGTCCGCCGCGGACTCCACGATCGCGGTCGCGGCCGCCTCGAGCCGGTCCATCACCCGTTCCAGCAGGGCCACGAGGATCGCGTCCTTGCTCGGAAAGTGGCGGTACACGCCGGACCCGACGATCCCCGCGGCGGTGCCGATGTCCGCCAGGGCGACCGAGTGGTAGCCGTTGCGGGAGATGAGCTCCGCGGCCGCCGTCAAGATGCGGGATCGGCGGGCCGGGTCGGGTCGGGAACGGGTGGTCCGGCGCTCCTTCCCTGGCTCCGCCTGCGCGGCCGTCATCTCGCGGCGGTGGACGCGCGGAGCGCGGTCAGCCGCCCCGGGAGCGCCCGGTGGACCAGCGAGGCCACGAGCGCCGCGACGACGACCTTGAGCAGGTCGCCCGGCAGGAACACCGCCGAGCCCGTGACCGCGGTCGCCCACGACCCGGTCTGGACCGCGAGCCACGGCACGCCGACGGCGTAGTCGGCCGCCAGGCCCGCGAGTGCGGCGAGCAGGAGCGCCGGAAGCCGCGGCCTGCCGCGACGGGCCAAGAGCTGGGCGACCAGGCCCGCCACCAGGGCGGACACCGTCCACCCCAGGAGGAAGCCGCCGCTGGGCCCCACGAAGGGCGCGAGCCCGCCACGACCGCCGGACAGCAACGGCAGCCCGATCGCCACCAGGGCCAGCAGCAGAAGCACGGCGAACAGGGCCCGCCGGGCCCCGACCAGGGCCCCGGCGAGGAACGGACCCATGTTCTGCACCACGATCGGCACGCCGGTCGCACCGACGTAGATCCCCGGGAACAACCCCAGCACCGCGACGAAAGCGGCGAGGACCACCGTGGTCGCGAGGTCGGCGGCCGGACGCCCGGAGCGTGTCTCCGGACTCGACGGCGGAGTCGGCGACACCGCGTCTGAGGTCATGGTCTTCTCCGATCGGAAGGGACGGTCACCCGCGGGCCCGGTCGCGGAAGGCGCGCAGCCCCTCGCGCAGGTCGTCGGAGGCGACATAGTCGGCGAACGTGTCGTACTCGAGCCCCAGTGCCTCCTCCGTCGGCAGGTCCCAGGCCGCGGTCGCCACCCGCTTGGCCTCCGCCAGCCCGCGGGCGCTGCGGGTCGCCAGCCGCCGGGCGAACGCGACCGCCCGGTCCACCAGCTCGACCGCGGGCACGACCTCCTCGACCAGACCCCACTCCCGGAAGCGCTCGGCGGGCTCCAAGTCGCCGGTGAGCAGCAGCCGCCGGGCGGCGTTCGGCGGGATCTTGCGCTCCAGGCGGACCGCTCCCCCGCCACCGGGCAGCACCCCGTAGCGCAGGTGCCCGTCGCCCATCCGCACCCCCGGTGCCGCGAACACCACGTCGCAGGCCAGGATCAGCTCGAACCCGCCCGCGACCGCGGTGCCGTTGACCGCGGCGACAGCCGGGAGCCGGGAGGTCTCGAGCCTGCGGAAGGTGCGCCCGGCCCGCCGGACGAAGTCCAGGATCGCGTCCTGCCGCCCGTCGAGCCGCTCGAGGAGCTGGCTGAGGTCGGCGCCCGCACAGAACGCCTCCCCCGTGCCCGTGAGCACCACGGCGCGGACGCTCTCGTCCGCCTCCACCTGCTCCAGGGTCGCCTCGAGACTGCGCAGGAGCGCGTCGGAGAGGGCGTTGAGCTGCTCCGGCCGGTTCAGCCGGACCAGCGCGATGCCGTCGGTGACCTGCAGCTCGACGAGGTTCCTGTCCAGCTCGGTGGTCACATGGTCTCCTTGCGCAGTACGGGTCGCAGCGCGTCGAGGACGTCCGCGCTCTCGATCGTCGAGGGCACCGGCTCGTCGACGCCGTCGGCGATGCCGCGCATGGTCTTGCGCAGGATCTTGCCGGAGCGGGTCTTGGGCAGGGCCGGGACGACGGAGATCTCCTTCAGCGACGCGACGGCGCCGA
>NZ_BAABGT010000062.1:0-34881 GCF_039541715.1 Pseudonocardia xishanensis | reverse complement strand
CGCCGACATCAAACATCGGAAAAGCCCCGGAGCCTCGTGCTCCGGGGCTTTTCTGCGTTTCGCGGTCCGGCATTCCGGATCAGGCCGTTCCGACCGCCGCCGCGACGCTGGGGAACGCATTCTGGTGCAGGAGCGAGGCCAGCTCCGTGTTCATCATCCGGGCCCAGGTTCCGCCGCCGTAGACGAATCCCGTGTAGGACTGCACCAAGGACGCGCCCGCGGTGATGCGGCGGTAAGCGTCCTCGCCCGTGAAGATGCCGCCCACCGAGATGATGGTGCGGTCCGGCCCCAGCGTCGCCCGCAGCGTCCCGACGACGGCCTGGGCCGCCTCGGCAAGCGGAAGGCCGGAGAGGCCACCGGCGCCGAGTGCGGCGACCTCGTCCGCGGGGGTGCGCAGGCCGGCACGCGAGGTCGTCGTGTTGGTGGCGACCACGCCGTCGAGCCCGAGCTTCACGGTCATGTCCGCCACCGCGTCGACGTCCTCGGCGGCGAGATCGGTCGTGATCTTGACCAGCAGCGGGACGGTCCGACCGGGAACCGAGGCCACGAGCTCCTCGCGAACCGCCTCGAGGAGCGGGGACAGCACACCGACCTGCTGGAGGTCCCGTAGACCCGGCGTGTTGGGCGAGCTCACGTTCACCACGACGTAGTCGGCGAACCGACCGAGCGCGCGGGCGCTGTAGCGGTAGTCGTCGATCGCCTCCTCCGGGGTGGCGACCTTGCTCTTGCCGATGTTGATCCCCAGCACCGGCCTGCCCTCGGCGGGCAGCGCGGCCAGGCGGGCGGCGACGGCGTCCGCCCCGGAGTTGTTGAAGCCCATCCGGTTGACCAGCGCCTTGTCCGCGGGCAGGCGGAACAGCCGCGGTGCGGGGTTGCCGGGCTGGGGACGCGCGGTGATCGTGCCGAGCTCCACGAACCCGAAGCCGAGCCTGCTCAGGGCGACCGGCCCGCGGGCGTCCTTGTCGAAGCCCGCGGCGAGGCCGAGGGGGTTGGGGAAGTCGACGCCGAACACCCGCGTCTGCAGCACCTGGTCCGACGCGGTGAGCAGCCGCCCCACGCACGGCCCGATCAGCGGGGCCCCGGCCACCCCCCGGATCGCGCCGAACGCGACGCCGTGGATGGGCTCGGCCGGAATGCGGCGCAGGACGTGCCGGAACAGCAGGTCGTACATGCCGACATTCTCGCCCAGCGGCTCACGGGAGTGGGCGCAGGGCTCCGAGCTGGTCCAGCATCCGCCGCTCGCGCTTCGTGGGACGACCCGTTCCGCGGTCGCGCACCGCGAAGACCGGCCTGGCCTCCTTCGGCGGGGGCGGCGGGGTGTGGTCGAGGTAGCAGGCCTGCGCCTCGGGAGCGCCCACCCGCTTATCGATCACCTTCGTGACCTCCACGATGCGGGTCTCCTCGTAGACCCGGGCGCGTACCCGGTCACCGGGGTGGACCGTGGTGGCGGGCTTGGCCGGGCGGTCGTTGACCCGGACGTGGCCACCCCGACAGGCGGCCGCGGCGTCCGACCGGGTCTTGGCCAGGCGCACCGACCACAGCCAGCGATCGAGGCGGGCGGACTCCACCCGGACACCATGGCATAGATCCACCGCCCCCGGGGTTGTGCGGACCATGGCGCGCGACCGGACATGGCTCGTGGCGGCAGCGGCCGCGCTCTGGGGAACCGACGGGCTGTTGCGTGCGCCCCTGGCAGGCGCACTGCCCGCGGCCACGGTGGTGTTCTGGGAGCACCTGATCGCCGTGGCGGTCCTGCTCCCGTTCCTGCCGTCGGCGGTGCGGGCGTTTCGTGCGTCGTCGGTGCGGGACCGGGTCGCGATCGGCGTCATCGGGGCGGGGTCGAGCGCGCTGGCCACGGCCCTGTTCACCGCCGCCTTCGCCACCGGGGACGCGTTGACGCCGTTGGTGCTGCAGAAGCTGCAGCCCCTCGTCGCCGTGGTGGCGGCCGCCGCGCTGATCGGCGAACGGGTGCGCGGTGGCTACTGGCTGATCGCGGTGCCCGCGCTCGTCGGGGCCTGGCTGGTGGCGTTCCCCGATCCGTTCGCGGTCCGGCTCAGCGAGCTGGGAGCCGCGGGGCTCGCGATCGGTGCGGCGGTGCTGTGGGGGCTCGGCACCGTGCTCGGCCGGATGGTCGGGGTCCGGACGGCCCCGCGGGACGTGACGGTGCTCCGGTTCGCCGTCGGGCTGCCGGCGTCCGCGGTCATCGTCGGCGTGCAGGGCGCGCCCCTCGCCATCACGGGGAGCCAGGCGCTGCCACTGGTGCTGCTGGCCCTCATCCCCGGCCTGCTCGCGCTCGTCCTCTACTACGTCGCGCTCAAGGAGACCCCGGCCGCGCGCCACGCTCGCGGAGCTGTCCTTCCCCGCGACCGCCGCGGTCCTGGGCATCGCGTTCCTCGGCGTCCACCCCAGCGCGACGCAGTGGATCGGCCTGCTGGTCGTGGTGGTGGCCATCACCGCGCTCGGGCTCCGAGAACGCGGCTCCGAACCGGTCGTCCACGCGCGAACGGGATAGTCTTCGCACGTGGCGCATGCCTTCGATCGTGTCGTGGTGGTCTTCAACCCCAACTCCACCGGGGACGCGCAGGAGCGCGCCGAGGAACTGAAGTCCGGCCTGGCCGAGCGGGCGTCTCACCTGCCCGTCGAGCTGCGGCCCACCGAGTACGCGGGGCACGCGCGGGAGATCGCGCGCGAGGAGGCCGGGTCGGGCTCCCCGCTGATCGTCTCGGTGAGCGGGGACGGCGGGTACAACGAGGTCGTCGACGGCCTGATGCAGGCGGGCGAGACCACGGCGTCGGCCGCGGTGCTGGCGGCGGGGAACGCGAACGACCACCGCCGCGTCGTCGGGAGGCAGCCGCTGCTGGACGCGATCGTCGCCGGGAGGACGGACCGGCTGGACCTGCTGCGCCTCACCCGGGACGGCGAGGTCAGCTACGCGCACTCCTACATCGGGCTGGGGATCACCCCCGTCGTCGCGTTGGAGCTCGAACGCGGCGGCAAGGGCTCGTTCAAGGAGATCGTCACCACGGTGCGCGCCTTCTCGCGGTTCCACCCCTTCTCCATCGAGGTCGACGGGCGCAGGCAGTCCTTCGACAGCCTGGTCCTCGCCAACATCGCCGAGATGGCGAAGGTCGCCACGCTGGCCGAGGACGCCGAGCCGGACGACGGCGTGTTCGAGGTCGTGCTCATCCCGCACCGGTCGAAGCTCCGGACCGCGGTGACCGCGGCCAAGGCGGCGCTGCGCGGCCTCGGCGCCCAGCCCAGCGTGAAGGAGTACGCCTTCACCACGATCGACCCCATGCCCGCCCAGATCGACGGCGAGGTGCTCGAGCTGAAGGCTCGGACCTCGGTCCGGGTCGACATCGCACCCGGGGCGCTGTCGACCGTCCGCTGACCCACCAGGATGGGGGCATGGACACGTTGATCGAGCGGCTGCGCGCGGTGCAGGTCTCCTCGCTGTGCGATGCCGACAAGGGCCTCGCGGTCGTCGACCCGGCCATCCGGGCGATGGTCTCGGACGTCTCGTTCGCGGGCCCCGCGTTCACCCTGCTCGCCTACGACGACCACCTCCCGGTGCTCGCCGCGCTCCGGGAGGCGGAGCCGGGCTCGGTGCTGGTGGTGGCCACGAACTCGTTGCGCAAGGCCGTGTCCGGGGAGCTGTTCGCCACCGAGGCGCAGCGGCGCGGGATCGCCGCGATCGTGATCGACGGCTACTGCCGGGACCTGCGCGGCCTGCGCCGGATCGGCCTGCCCGTGCACGCCCGCGGCACCACGCCGATGTCCGGCACCACCCGGGACCCCGGCACCTTCGGGCGCGAGGTGCTGCTGGGCCGGGTCCGCGTCTCCCCGGGTGACCTGGTCGTGGGGGACGACGACGGCGTCGTCGTCGGGCCGCGGGAGCGGTTCGAGGCGGCGATCGACGCGGCCGAGGAGATCGAGCGGGCGGAGAAGGCGCTGGTGGCGGGCATGGCGGGTGGGCGTGCCCTGCACGACATGACGAACGTGGAGGAGCACCTGGAGGCGCTGGGCCGCGAGCAGCCCAGCGCCCTGCGGTTCCTGGTCTAGACGTGGTGACCCGGGACGTTGCCGACGACGCCTGAGGCGTGTCGGACTGACCTGAGGGAGAACCTCCGGGCACTCGTCCCGGTGGGCGGACCCGATCAGGAGAAGGCGATCTCCACCCGGCCGAGATCGCCGAAGTCGGCGCGGACCCGGTCGCCCGATGCGACCGTCGGGACGGGGGTGGTGGACCCCGTCGTGACGATCTCGCCTGCCTTGAGTCCGGTGCCCAGGTGGGCGAGCTCCTCGGCGAGCCAGACGAGCGCGGTGCGGGGATCGCCCATGACCTCGGCGCCGCGGCCCCCGGCGGCCCGCTCGCCGTTGATCCACAGGGCTGTCCCCGCTGTGGACAGCTCGATCCGCTCCCAGTCCGGGACCTCCGGGCCGAGCACGAACATCCCGGCGCAGGCCACGTCCGCCAGCAGCTGGGAGCTCCCCGCGTGGGCGTAGTCCGCGAACCGCGAGTCCGGGATCTCGATCGCCAGGTGCAGCCCGCCGACGGCCTCCAGCACCTCCTCGCGGGTCGGGTCGGCGCTGACGTCCCGCGCCATCCGGAACGCGAACTCCGCCTCCACGACCCGCATGTGCAGGCCCTCGAACGGCAGCGTGCCCCCGGGCTCGTACCGGAAGCGGTCGAACAGCCGCCCGGGCAGCGGCGTGCCGATCCCGATCACGGCCTGGCTCGGTGCCGAGGTCGCGGCGATCTTCCAGCCGTAGCCTGCGCCCGCGCGGTCCCCGAGCCGCTCCTGGATCGCCCAGCCCGCCTCGTGGTCGTGCGGGTGGATGTCGTCGGGGAGCCCGTCGATCACGTCGCCGGACTGCCAGGTGGACCACAGCAGGTCCGCGGCATGGTCGGCGATGGTGGAGGCCTCGGCACTGAGCGGCATGGCTGTGATCCTCGCCTCAGCGACCCCCGGAACGCAATGCCGCCACGACCTCCTTCACCCGGGGGTCCGCCTGCAGCTCCTCGATCGACACCGGCAGCGGCAGCCGCCAGTTCGGGTACTCGTCCACCGTCCCGGGGAGGTTGGGCTGCCGCGTCTCGCCGACGACGTCGTAGGGGCTGGCCAGCACCAACCGGCACCGCGAGCGGGCCAGCAGGGCGTGCATCGCGACGATGAGCCGGTCGTCCGGGGCGCCGGGCTCGACCAGGCCCTCGGCCTCCAGGAGCGCCACGAGCTCGGCGCGGTCCGCGGCGGCCCTGCGCTCCTCGGCGGGCACGTCGTCGAGCAGGTCGAGGTCGGCGCGGGCGCGGACGTGCTCGCCGGTGAGGAACCCCGCGGCGGTGGGCAGGTCGTGGGTGGAGATCGTGGCGACGGCCTCGTCCGGCCACTCGTCCGGGGGCAGCAGCCGGTCGGTCGCGGGGTCGCGGGCGAACCACAGCACGGTCGAGCCGAGCATGTTCCGGCCGTGCAGGGCCTCGGTCACCTCCGGCTCGACGGTCCCCAGGTCCTCGCCGATCACCGCGGCGTTCGCGCGGGATGCCTCGAGGGTGAGGACGGCGAGCATGGCGTCGGCGTCGTAGTGCACATAGGTGCCGCGGTCGGCGGAGCGGCCCGGCGGCACCCACCAGAGCCGGAAGAGCCCGGCGACGTGGTCGATGCGCAGCCCGTCGGCGTGGGTGAGCAGGGCGCGGAGCATGTCCCGGTAGGCCGCATAGCCCGTCTCGGCCAGGCGGTCGGGGCGCCACGGCGGCAGGCCCCAGGCCTGTCCGCGCTGGTTGAACGCGTCCGGCGGGGCGCCGACGGTGACGTCGAGGGCGAGCACGTCCTGCAGTGCCCAGGCGTCCGCGCCCTCGGGGTCGCAGCCCACGGCGAGGTCGTGGATCACGCCCAGGGACATCGTGGCGGCAGCGGCACGGGCGGCCCCCAGCTGGTCGGCCACGCGCTGCTGCACCCAGCCGTGGAAGGCGACCCGCGGGGCGAGGTCCCGTCCGGCCTGCTCGACCGCGGCCGAGCCGGGGTGCCGCAGCTCCTCGGGCCACTGGGAGAACCGGCCGCCGTAGCGCTCGGCGAGGGCGCAGTAGGTCGCGAAGTCGACGAGGTCGGCGCCGGGGTCCACCGGCTCGGGACGGCCCGCGGAGCGCCACAGGAGCTCGAGCGCGTCCTTCTTCGCCGCCCACACCCGGTCGTGCGGGATCCGGTCGCCGACGACCTCCGGCCGCAGCGCGTCCACCTCCGCGCGGGTGGCCGGGTCGGCCGCGGCGTACTCGGCGAGATCGGTGACGCGCAGCGCCAGCGGCGTGGAGAACCGCCTGCTCGACGGCGTGTACGGGCTCGGCTGCACGGGGCTCAGCGGGGTGATGGCGTGCAGCGGGTTGAGCAGGATCGCCGAGGCACCCTGCTGCGCGGCGTGCGCGGTGAACTCGCGCAGGTCGCCGAGGTCCCCGATGGCCCAGCTGTGCCGCGAGTGCAGCGCGTAGAGCTGCAGCATCCAGCCCCAGGAGCGGGGTGCGGCGGGCAGCGCCGCGGGCGAGACGACGACGGTGACCTCCTGCACGGACGTCCGCAGCCGGTACCAACCCGGCGCGAGGTCTGCGGGGAGCTCGGTCGTGAGCTCGCGGGTGGAGCCGTCCTCGCCGGTCAGGGTGCCGGGCACCGACAGGGGGCGGGCCGTGCCGCTGCGCATCCCGACCGTGCCGGGCAGCAGGCCACGGGCGGCCTCCTCGCGGGCGGCGGCGAGGGCGGCTGCGCGGGCCACGGGGGTGGACGCGTCGACGTCCAGCAGGCCGAGGACCTCGACGACCACCTCCTCGTCCACGGTCACGGGTCGGCGGTCGCCGTCGTTGTATCCGGTCGCGACGCCGTGCGCCGCGGCCAGCTCGATGAGGTCGGGATCCAGGGCCACGTTCGGAATCGTTCCCGATGGCGGGATCCGGCGCGCGCGGGGGCGGTCGGACACTCGGGCTGAGCTGCGGGGATGCGACACGCCGCGGGGGTGTGGGCGGGCCGGGTCGCGGGGGTGTCCGGTGCTACGGTTTTCCGACGAGTCCGGGCCGGGCCCGTCCCTGGCGCGAGCCATGGGGGAACGGACTCGACCTCGCGGTTCGGGCTGGTGGTTCGGGCGAGGAGAGGCGAGTTCATGAGCACGTGGGCCCTGTTGGTGATGGTGCTGCTCGTGCTGCTGGCCGTGGGGATCGTGCTGCTCGCCTCGCGCCGCGGACGCACCCCGGTCGCCGCGGCACCCGCGCCCGCGCCGGGCCGCACGGTCGAGGACCTGGTGCGGTCCCGGCAGCAGTCGGTCGAGGAGGCCGCCGAGCCGGTGGAGGAGCCCTCCGCCGCGGTCGAGGCCGAGCCCGCCGAGGCCCCCGCGTCGGCGGCCGCCGAGCCCGCCGAGTCCGCCGAGTCCGCCGAGTCCGCCGAGCCCACTGCGCCCACTGCGCCCACTTCGCCCACTTCGGAGCGTCGGGTGGACCCGGACGTCGACGCGGGCCCGGTCGGCCCGCCGTGGACCCGCGGGTTCGTCGACGGGGTCCCGGTCGAGGGCCCGCCCCGACCGAAGCCGGCCCGCCGGACCACCGTGGACCCGGCGTTGGTCGCCCGCGTGACCTCGGTCGTGCCGCCCGCCCGCTCCCAGGAGGAGCGGCCGGTGGAGCGCGGGATCGTGAGCCCCGCGGTGGCGGACGCCATCGCCCGCGCGCGCGGGCAGGGCGAGCGGCCCCCGCTCGCCGCCGTCCCGGACCTCCCCGAGGCCCCCCGCCCGTCGCGGTTCGTCGCGAGCGGCGCGACCGTGGCGGGCCTGGCTTTGGCGGGGTACGCGGCCGCGAAGCCGGCGGAGCACCCCACCGAGCCCACCCCCACCGACCCCGAGTCGCAGGCCACCACGCCCGAGTCGGACACCTCCGCTCGCGAGTCCGATACCACCGCGGTCGAGTCGAACACCGAGGCCCGCGAGTCGGACACCACAGCGGTCGAGCCGGGCACCACCGCCGCCGAGTCCGACGCCGCTGTCGGCGAGGCCGACACCTCCGCCGCCCACGCAGGTGTCGGGGCGGGTGAGGCCGCGGGTCGGGAGGCTCCGGAGGCCGCGGTCGCCGAGTCCCCGGTCGACGCGGAGATCGAGGCCGCGGGCGGCGCGCCGCTCGCCCCCCTGCCCAGCCCGCGCGACGGGGCCCAGGCGGAGCCGCGGCCGGTGCTCGCCGTCGTGCCCGGGAGCGCGGAGCGGCGGTTGCGGGCCGTGCCCGCCTTCGCGACCAGCAGCGATCCGCGGTCCGAGTCCGTGATCGACACCCCGGTCGCCGGGGCCGGTGCCCGGCCCGTCACGCTGAGTGCCGTGACCCCCTCTCCCGCCGCCCCGCGGTCGACGTCGCCCGCCGGGACCGCCTCGTCCGAGGACCCCCGGGCCGCCGAGCACGCCGCCGTGGACCTGGCCCTGCTGCGCACCCTCGGGTTCGCCGACCCCAACCCGCGCAACGGCGTGTCGCCGGTCGTGGACATGAGCGTCGAACACCCGGACGAGACCCCCGAGCCCCCCGGGCAGCCGACCCCGGTCGCCTTCCGCGTGCACGGCCGGGACCACGCCGCCGTCGCGGACGCCGCCGTCGCGCTGCTGGACACGCGGGGTCGCGAGGCCGCCTCCGCGACCGGGGACGACCAGGGCCGAGGCACCGTGACCGCGCCTCGTCCCGGCGGGTACGTGCTGGTCGCCTCGGCCGCCGGGCACCAGCCCGGGGTCGTCGCGATCCGCGCCGAGGTGGGTGGCGGCACCGTCGAGGTGCCCCTGGTCCGCTCCTCGGCGATCACCGGGAGGGTTCGGGACGGCGAGGGCGCGCCCGTCATCGACGCGGTTCTGGACCTGCTGCAGGACGGTGAGCTCGTCGGTTCCGCGACCACCGCCGCGGACGGCGGGTACCGGTTCGCCGAGCTCGCGGCGGGCGACTACACGGTCGCCGTCCAGAAGGGCGGGCGCGCGCCCGTCGTCGTCGCGGTGCGGGTGGACGAGGAGGTGGACCGGGAGCAGGACGTCGTACTGCCCGCCGGCGTCGCCGCCCCGCACCCCGGGTGATGGATCTCGCGGAGGGCAGGCTCCCCGGCGTCGTCGCCGAGCTGTTCTGGCAGGCCTGGCTGCCTGCCGAGCCGCGCGGCGTCGTGCTGCTGAGCCATGGCCTCGGCGAGCACTCCGGCCGGTACGCGCACGTCGCCGAGGCACTCGTCGCCGACGGCTGGGCGGTCTACGCCCTGGACCACGCCGGGCACGGGCACTCCGGCGGGCGCCGGGTGGACGGCGGGATCGCGAACTGGGTCCCGGACCTCGACCTGCTGCGCCTGCACGCCGCCGCCCGGCATCCCGGGCTGCCGTTGTTCCTGGTGGGGCACAGCATGGGCGGCCTGATCGCGCTCGCGTACGCCGAGGCGCACCCGGAGGCCCTGGCCGGCCTGGTGCTCTCGGCTCCCGCGCTGTCGAAGGAGGCGGTGCACGCCCGGCTCGTGCCCGCCCTCCTGGCGCTGGGCCGGATCGCGCCCACGCTGCGGCTCGCGGGCATCGACGCCGCGGACATCAGCAAGGATCCCGAGGTCGTGGCGGCCTTCCACGCGGACCCGCTGACCTGGAAGGGCTACCCCACGCTCCGGCTCGGTGCCGGGATGTTCGGGATCATGGACGAGGTGGTCGCCCGCTCCCGCGAGCTGACCCTGCCGGTGTTGCTCCAGCACGGCGACGCGGACCGGATCACCACCGTCGAGGTCACCCGGGGGCTCGCCCGCACGATCGGGTCGGCGGACCTG
The DNA here is from genome assembly GCF_039541715.1 of Pseudonocardia xishanensis. Lineage (NCBI taxonomy): Bacteria > Bacillati > Actinomycetota > Actinomycetes > Pseudonocardiales > Pseudonocardiaceae > Pseudonocardia > Pseudonocardia xishanensis. The sequence continues at coordinate 25,102 of NZ_BAABGT010000062.1, read as the reverse complement.
ACCGTCGAGATCTACGAGGGTCTCTGGCACGAGATCTACAACGAGCCCGAGCGCGAGGGCCCGATCACCGACCTCCGGGAGTGGCTGGCCGCGCACCGGCCATAGCCGGCGCGGCAGCCGTCGCGTGGTCCGGCACCCCCGGCGGCTCAGCGCCCCAGTGTCGTCGCGGGCGGTTCCTGAGGGCAGACCGTGCCCTCGGCGGGCGAGGTCGGTGGGCACCGCGCGGTCCAGGCAGTTCACGGCCAGGTTGGCCTCACAGCGTCGGGTCGACGGGGCGTCGAGGACCATCCGGTCGACGCGGTCCGGGAAGAGCGTCGCGTAGGTGGCGCCGAGCAGCGTCCCGTAGGACGGGCCCGCCCGGCACGTCGGGATCGAGGTCGCGGGCGAGGGCCGTCTCCCGGTCCGCGTCGCCGACGCAGCGCACGCCCTGGGACTCGCCGACGCCACGCGGGTCCATCCCGACGACGTCGTAGCGCGCGGCCAGCTCGGGCGTCACGAAGGAGAACTCGCCCGCGGTGTCGATGGTCCTGATCAGGTCGCCCGTGGCGCCGCCCGGGCCACCCGGGTCGACCAGCAGCACCCCGAGCCGCTGCGCGGGGTCGGCGGCGCGGTGCCGGACGAGGGCGAGCGGGACCGTCGGCCCGTCGGGGTCCGCGTGGTCGACGGGCACCGGGTAGCTCGCGCAGTCCAGGTTCGGGCCGCACTCGCTCCACCGCACCGGCGAGGACGGCGGCTCGGCGGATCGTCGTGGATGAGCGCATGTCCCGAGCGTCGCCGGACGGGCCGTCCGCGGTCAGTCGCCGCCGTCACGGGTGCGGATGACGGGCGCACCGAGCCCGATGGCACCCGTCACGACACGACGGCGGGGTCCATGTCGAACGCCAGGTGCTCGACGATCGCGGTGACCAGCGGACGGCCCAGGTGCAGCGAGCGGAGCTCGGCGGCCATGGGGTGACCCTCGCCCGGCACGACGGTCGCGCCCAGACCCAGCCGGATCCCGCGCATCCGGGCGCGCACGGGACTGGCCAGCACGGCGCCGTCGCGGTGGGCGAACGCGGTGACGCCGCCGCGCACCGGGAAGGGCAGGGGCAGCAGCGCGCTGATCGCCGCGGTGACCACGTGCCTCCCGGCGTGGGCGAGATGGCCCGTGGCGCGGCCGCCGTCGATCTCCAGCTCCGCCTCGCCGAGCCACTTCGGCAGGCCCCACAGCGTCGAACCCGCCTCGCGGGTGAACTCCTCGGTGACCGGGAGCTGGGTGATGTGCACGCCCACCCGCCCGCCGTACCGGACCGGGAAGGCGAGGGCCAGCTCGTCGTACACGCCGAGGTCGTTGACCCGGTACCGGACGAGGCCCACGACGGCGAAAGCCCGGGGGCCCAGGGAGAACGGGGTGAAGCCGCCGGTCAGCGCGGCCGCCCGGGCCCGTCGGACGGGGTAGACGGCACAGGCCGCGCCCGCGTCCCCGATCCGCACCGGGAAGTCGATGCGCCGTCCCTGGATCTCCACTCCCATGCCGCGATCCTCCTCCGGACGGCCCCGCCCCGCGGGCCCCATCCGGCCCCCGCGGGCCATGACGAGCGAACCCGCCGCCGAGCCGGCACGCTGGCACGCGGCGTCGATCCCCGGCGACGCGGAGGAGGGGCACGTGAGCGACCCGGACGACACCGTCCGGCCCAGGCTCGCGGGCGCGGACCCGGGGGACACCCCGCTCGGACCGCGCACCGACCGGCCCGCCGAGCTCGCCGCGGCGCTCGACCTGGCACACGGCTCCCCGCGCCCGATGGTGATCTGCTGGGGTCCCGAGCTGCTGCTGGCCTACAACGAGGCGTTCGCGGCGGCCGCGGGCGACCGGCACCCACGGGCCCTCGGGCGCCCGTTGGCGGAGAGCTTCCCGGACGTCGCGGAGCAGGTCGGCCCCCGGTTGCACCGGGTGTTGCGGACCGGCGAGCCCGACGCGGGCGAGCAGACCCGGATCGTCGCCGACCGCGGAGCGGGGCCCGAGGAGACGTACTGGCGGCACGGGATCGGACCGCTGCGCGTCGGCGGCCGGGTCGCCGGGATCTTCGGCGTGCTCGAGGAGATCACGCAGCAGGTGGTCACCGACCGGCGTGCCGCGCTGCTGTCCCGCCTCGCCGACGCGGGCCGGGACACGGGGTCGGTGGAGGAGGTCGTCGAGCGGGTCGCGGCGGTGCTGGACCGCGCCGAGGACGTCTCGTGGGCGGTGCTGGACGGCCCGCACGGCACGGTGACGGTCGGTAACCCGCCCGCGGAGCCCCGGATCGGTGAGGAGGGCCCCCTCGGAGACCGCGCGTTCGGCGCCCGGCTGACGGCGAAGGGGTTCGTGCTGCTCGGCGGGAACCCCCTGCGCCCCTTCGACTCCGAGCAGGTCTCCTTCCTGCGGGTCGCGGCCGCGCACCTGGACGCCGCGCTGGCCGCGGCCCCCGATCGGCCCGCGCCCCGGCTGGACAGCGCGACCACCGAGTTCTTCACCGGCGTGAGCCACGAGTTCCGCACCCCGCTGTCGCTGATCATGGGACCGTTGGAGGTGCTGCGCGGCTCGGCGGACCCCGCGGTGCGGGAGGAGGCGGGCGTCGCGCACCGCAGCGCCCAGCGGATGCTCAAGCTGGTCAACGCGCTGCTGGACGTCTCGCGGCTCGAGGCGGGCGGCACGGACGCCGGGTTCGCGCCGATCGACCTCGGCGCGCTCACCGCGGAGCTCGCCGGCCTGTTCGCCGCCCCGACCGACCGCGCCGGGCTGCGCCTGGAGATCGACTCCCCGCCCGCGGAACGTCCGGTCTGGGTGGACCAGGACATGTGGGAGAAGATCGTCCTCAACCTGCTCAGCAACGCGCTGAAGTTCACGTTCGAGGGCGGGCTGGCCGTGCGCACCCGGTCGGAGGACGACTGGTTCGTCCTCGAGGTCGCCGACACCGGCACCGGGGTGCCCGCGGGCGAGGTCCCCCGCCTGTTCGACCGGTTCCACCGCGTCCGCACCGCGCGGGCCCGCTCGCGCGAGGGCAGCGGGATCGGCCTGGCCCTGGTGCGCAACCTCGTCGAGGTGCACGGAGGCACGGTCGAGGTGTCCAGTGTGGACGGCTCGGGCAGCACGTTCACCGTGCGGCTGCCGTTCGGCTTCGCGCACCTCCCGGTGGAGAACATCACCATCGGCAGGCCCACCGGGGTGCCGCACCCGCGGCCGGAGACCTTCGAGCCGTTCGTCGCCGAGGCCCTGCGCTGGACCCCGGCGCAGGTGGACGAGCCCACGCCGCTGCCGCGCGAGGTGCCGGACATCCCGAGCGGGCGGGTGCTCGTCGTCGACGACGACCCGGACATGCTCGACCACCTGCGCAGGCTGCTGAGCGCGAACTGGTCGGTGCAGACCGTCGGCAACGGCGCGACGGCGCTGGAGATGGCCACCGCCGATCCACCGGACCTCGTCGTCGCGGACGTGATGATGCCCGAGCCGGACGGCATCACCCTGCTGCGCGCGCTGCGGGCCAACGCGCGCACGGCGGGCCTGCCGGTCGTGCTGCTGTCCGCGCGGGCGGGCGAGGAGGCCGCGGTCGAGGGCCTCGCCGCAGGCGCGGACGACTACCTGGTCAAGCCCTTCTCCGCCCGCGAGCTGCTGGCCCGGGTGGCCAACCACCTGCAGCTGGGCCGGGTCCGCCGGGACGCCGAGCTGCGCTTCCGCGCCATGGCCGACTCCACCCCCGCGCTGATCTGGGTGGACGACGCGGGCGGGCACCGCGTCTTCGTCAACCGCGGCTGGCAGGACTTCACCGGCGCCGACCAGGGCTCCGAGCTGGGCCTGGACTGGCGCGAACGCATCCACCCGGACGACCGCGAGCGGTACCGCTCGGTGGTCGCCGCGGCCACCCGCACCGGGGCGCCCTTCGAGGTCGAGTACCGGCTGCGCGGCGGGGACGGACGGCACCGCTGGGTGCTGGACCGCGGCGCGCCCATCGGGGACGGGACGCGCTCCGGCGGCTACGTCGGCGGGTGCCTGGACATCGACGCCCGGCACGCCGAGCAGCGCCGCCACCAGCTCTACGCCCAGCTCGGCGAGACCCTCGACCGCGAGGTCACCCGCGCGGACCGGTTCGCCGCGCTGGCCCGCACGCTGGTCGACGAGGGCCTCGCCGACTTCGTCAGGGTGCACGCGGACGACGGCCGCGGCATGACCGTACAGACCGTCGCCGCCGCCGATCCCGCGGTGGAGGCCGACCTGCCGCAGCTGACGAGCCTGCCGCTCCTGCACGAGATCGGGGACGATCCGGTCCTGCTGGACCCGCCGACGTTGGCCGCGATGCTGGCCCGGCTCCGCCCGGAGGAGCGTGCCGCCTGGGACCGGGCGGGCACCACGTCGGCGATGCTGATCCCGCTGCGCGCCCGGGGCGGGATGCTGGGCCTGCTCGGGGTGGCCCGCTGCGGGGACTCCCCGGTGCTCGCGGAGCCGGACGTTGCGCTGTTCGGCGAGCTCGCCCGGCGGGCCGCGGTCGCCGTGGACAACGCCCGGCTGTTCGAGCAGGAACGGGCCAGCGCGACCCGGCTGGGCCTGCTGCACACCGCGACCGCCGAGATGTCCGCCGCCGCCACGCCCGCGGAGGTCGCCCGGATCGCCGCCGCCCATCTCGTCGCGCTGCTGGACGCGCCGATGGCCGGGGTGTGGCAGTCCGGTGGCCGGGGGCTGCGGCTGTTGGCGCTGCACGGCTGGCGGGGAGACGTGCCCGCCGAGCTGCGCAGGGTCTCGCTGGAGGTGCCCAGCCCGGCCGCGGATGCCGTCGGGTCCCGCCGGGCGCGGTGGGCGGAGACCCACGAGGACCTGCGGGACCCGGGTGCCGCGCAGTGGCTGGCGCGGGCGGGGTTGCAGGCCGCGTTCTGGTTGCCCCTCGTGGCGGGGCAGCGCGACCTGGGGATGGTCGCCGTCGGGTTCACCGAGCCGCGGGTGTTCACCCCCCACGACCGGGAGGCGGCGTTGGCGGTCGCCGAGCTCGCCGCGCAGGCCCTCGACCGGTCCCTGCTGCTGGTGGCCGAGACCGAGGGCAGGCGGCTGGCCGAGCGGCTGGGTGCGGTGGCCACCGCGCTGTCCCGGGCCACCGACATCGAGTCCGTCGCGGACGTCATCCTCGCCCACGGCCGCTCCGCGATCGGTGCCGACGCCGTCACCGTCCTGCTGGCGGACGACGAGGGGAACCTGCACACCCTCGCCGCCGAGGGCTGGGCGGACCGGGGCGCGGGCCCGGTCGATGCCGCGCACCCGTTGGCCAGGGTGGTCCGCTCCGGTGAGCCGGTGTGGGAGGTCCAGGCCAGCCCCGAGCCCTTCCCCGTCCGCACCGCCGTGCCACTGCTGGTGGCGGGCCGGGCGATCGGCGCGATCGGCCTCGGGTTCAGCACCGACCCCGCGTTCGGGCCGGACGAACGCGGGTTCGTGCTGACCCTGGCCAGCCAGTGCGCCCAGGCCGTGCAGCGGGCCCGGCTGCACCAGGCCGAGCACGAGGTCGCCGTGACCCTGCAGCGCAGCCTGCTCCCGCAGGTCCTGCCGGACATCGAGGGGCTGGTCGTCGCCACCCGCTACAACCCCGGGACGGCGGGCACCGAGGCGGGCGGGGACTGGTACGACGTCCTCGACCTGCCGGACGGCCGGGTCGCGCTCGTCGTGGGGGACGTGGTCGGCCGCGGGCCGTCGGCGGCCGCGGTCATGGGGCAGCTGCGCAGCGCGCTGGCGGCGAACCTGGTCAACGGCCAGCCGCCGGCGAAGGCCCTCGAACAGCTCGACCTCTTCGCCCGCCGCGTCGCGGGCGCGCGGGCGAGCACGGTGGCCTGCCTGGTCGTGGACACCGGGACCGGGGCGCTGCGGTACTCGTGTGCAGGCCATCCGCCGCCGCTGGTCGCCGGGGCGGCCGGGATCCGGGTGCTCGACGGCGGCCGCGGCACGCCGCTCGGGGTGGTCGGGCGCCCGCCGTACCGCGAGGCGGACGGCCGCATCGACCTCGGCGAGACCATCCTGCTCTGCTCGGACGGGCTGTTCGAGCGCCGCTCCGAGGTCGTCGACGACGGCCTGGACCGGCTCGCCGCGACCTTCGCCGAGCTCGCCCACCACCGCCCGCCGGACATGGTGGACGCACTGCTCGAACGCATGCTGGACGCGGGCGGCGCGCCGGACGACACCGTCGTGGTGCTGGCCAGACGGGTGCGGCCCGCGGTGACCCGCACGATGCCCGCCGATCCCGAGTGCCTCGCCCCGATGCGCCGGGCCATCGCCGCCTGGGCCGCCGAGAGCGGGCTGGACCTCGACGCGACCACCGACCTGCAGCTCGCGGTGGGGGAGGCGGTGACCAACGCCGTCGAGCACGCGTACACCGGGGATCCGCAGCCCGGGGCGGACGCCGTCGCGCTCTCCATCGAGCTGCGCACCGACGGGTCGCTCGCGGTCCGGGTGGCCGACCACGGGCGCTGGCGCCCGCCGCCGGAGGACCCGGGCTACCGCGGGCGCGGGCTGGCGCTGATCCGCGAGCTCGCCGTGGACGTCGAGGTGCTGCCCGCCGACGACGGCACCGAGGTCTGGTTCCGGATGCCCGCCATGCCCGTGGAGATCACTTCCCGGCTGCCGGGCGGGCCCGCGGACGCCCCCGCCGACACCCCGTCGGGGGTCACCCGGCTGCGCCGCTGGGCGGACGACCACACCGTCCGCCTGCACGTGGAGGGGGACCTGGACCTGGCCGGGGTCGCCACCGTCCGCGCCGACCTGCTCGCGGCGCTGGAGCGAGGCGGCGCGCTGGTGCTCACCCTCGCCGCGGACACCTACGTCTCCAGCGCCGGGATCGCGCTGCTGTCCGAGCTGGTGCAGCGCGCCCGTTCGGCGGGCACGGACCTGTCCGTGGTCACCGCCTCCGACAGTCCGGCCCGGCGGATCCTGGTCCTCGCGGGGCTGGACACCCTGGTCGACACGACCGACTGAGCTGTCCGGACATTGACGCCGCGTTCCGGGCGGTGGGAGGCGGCTACCCGTCCGTGGCCGCGGTGTGTACAACTGGTGTCGTGATGCCCGCGTGGACCCTCGGCCCGATCTGGGAGAGCCGTCGCGCGCACCTGTTCGACCAGTGCTGTCGCACCGCGAACTGACCCCCGTTCGCATCCGCTCGACCACTGGAGAACGACCGTGCTCACGCACGCCCCCACGCCGCTGTCCCTGTCCGACCTCGCCGCGCTGACCCGTCGCTACGCCGACGAGGTGCGCCGCGGGGAGCACGCCGTCGAGATCGACCCGGTGCACCGCTGGTCGCGCAGGCTCTCGTCGGACGACGTCGTGGACGTCTGGCTCATCTCCTGGACCACCGACCAGTTCGCCGAGCTGCACGACCACGCGGGCTCCCTCGGAGCCCTCACCGTGGTGCGGGGTGCGCTCGTGGAGCAGCGGTGGGTCGCGGGTGAAGGGCTGCGGTCGCGGACGCTGCACGCGGGCCGGGGTGCGTCGTTCCCGCTCGGGCACGTCCACGACGTGGCCAACCCGGCCGCGGAGACCGCGGTGAGCGTGCACGCCTACTCCCCGCCGCTGACCGCGATGAGCTACTACGACGTGGCGCCCGGCGGGTTCCTGCGGCGCACCCGCACCGAGCTGACCGACGAGCCTGAGAAGATCTCGGCGTGAGCAGGATCGACGAGATGCTGGCCGCGGCCCGGACCAGGATCGACCGGGTCGGGCCGGAGCGGGCCGCCGCACTGATCGCGGACGGTGCCCGGCTGGTGGACATCCGGCCCGGCTGGCAGCGCGCGGACGAGGGCGAGTTCGCGGACGCGCTGGTCATCGAGCGCAACCACCTCGAGTGGCGGCTGGACCCCACCTCGGACGCCCACATCCCCGAGGCGGACTCCGCGGACCACGTGTGGATCATCGCCTGCTCGGAGGGCTACACCTCCAGCCTGGCCGCCGCGTCCCTGCAGGACCTGGGCCTGCACCGGGCCACCGACCTGATCGGTGGCTACCACGCCTGGAAGGCCGCCGGGCTCAGCTGATCGTCTAGCTCTAGCTGAAGGCGCCCAGCCCGGTGATGTCCTTGCCGACGATCAGCGTCTGCATGGTCTCCGTGCCCTCGAAGGTGTGGATCGCCTCGATGTCCGCCCAGTGCCGAGCGACCTGGTGGTCCAGCAGGATCCCGTTGCCGCCCAGCAGATCCCGGGCCGTGGACAGGATCCGCCTCGCCGCCCGGGTGTTGTTCATCTTGGCCAGCCCCGCGACCGTCGGCGAGAGTCGCCCCGCCTCGGCGAGCCTGCCGATCTGCATGCAGTAGAGCTGCATCCCGGTCAGGTCGGCGAGCATGTGCACCAGCCGCTCCTGCACGATCTGGAACTTCGCCAGCGGCTTGCCGAACTGGCTGCGCTCGGTGGCGTAGCGCAGCGCGGCGTCGTAGCCCGCGGTCGCGTGGCCCAGCGCCATCCAGGCGCAGATCCCGCGCGTGGTGGCCAGCACCCGGGCGCAGTCGGCGAAGGTGTGCGCCTCGGCCAGCCGGTTCTCCTCCGGCACCCGGACCCCGGTGAGCGTGATGTCCGCCTGGTGGATCGCGCGCAGCGAGACCTTGCCGGTGATCACCGTGGCCTCGTAGCCCTCGGCCGGCGTCTCGACGACGAAGCCCTTGACCTCGCCGTCGGAGGTGTCCCGGGCCCAGACGACCACCACGTCCGCGACGGCGCCGTTGCCGATCCAGCGCTTGGTGCCGTCGAGCACCCAGTGGTCGCCGTCCCGGCGCGCGGTCGTCTCCAGCGCGACGGAGTCCGACCCGTGGTCCGGCTCGGTGAGCGCGAAGGCCCCGAGCTTGTCCATCGTGGACATCGCGGGGAGCCAGCGCTGCTTCTGCTCCTCGCTGCCGCACATGGCGATCGACTGCATGGCCAGCCCGGCGTGCACGCCGAGGAAGGTGCCCAGCGACCCGTCGCCGCGATGCAGCTCCATGTGGACCAGGCCGCAGGCCAGCGGGCTCATTGCGGCGGCGCCGTAGCCCGTGATCGTCTCGCCGACGATGCCGAGCTCGGGCAGTCGCCGGACCAGGTCCCAGGGCACCTCGGCGCGCTCCCAGTACCCGCCCACCTCCGGGAGGACCTCGACGTCGACGAACTTGCGGACGGTGGCGAAGTGGGACCACTGCTCCTCGGTGAACTGTTCGCGCACCGAGAAGAAGTCCGTGCCCAACGCCTCGCCGAGATGGGCGTACTCCATGGGAGCAGCCTGGCATCCCGACGGGGCTACCGCACGGCCAGAGGGATCGCCGGTGCCGCGCACCCTCACGCGGACACCGCCGCCGGGCGTCCATCCTTCATGGACGCGATCACGGCCTCGGCGACGGCGGCCGCCCGCAGCCCGTCCCGCGCGGTCGCCAACGGGTTCGGCAGGCCCGCGGCGAGCGCGCCGACCCAGGCCTGCAGCTCCTCGCGGTAGGCGTCCGCGTAGCGCGGGCGCCAGTCGGCGGCGTACCCGGTGGCGTGGGTGCGGGCGTGGTCCACGACGACCCGGGCCGGGTCGGTGAGCGCGATCGCGCCCTCCTCGCCGACGACCTCGCAGCGGGTCTCGTAGCCGTACCGGGCGTTGAGGAACACCTCGAGCGTGGTGAGTACGCCGTTCCCGGTGCGCAGCAGCATGACCTGCGGGTCCTGGAACTCCCCGTGCGCGCTGCGGCCCGCGTGCCAGCTCACCTCGGTGATCGGCGAGTCCAGCAGCCAGGGCACCGAGTCGAACTCGTGGATCGCCGAGTTGGTGATGCTGGACTCGGTGGTCGAGCCGGGCGCGGAGGACACGTTGCGGCTCACGCAGTGCACCAGCAGCGGCGCGCCGACCCGGCCGATCGCGGCCTTGAGCTCGACGTGCGCGGGATCGAAGCGCCGCATGAACCCCAGCGCGATCAGCCCGCGGTCGCCCTCGGCCTCGACGATCCGCCCGCACTCGGCCACGGTCGGGGCGAGCGGCTTCTCGCAGAGCACCGGGCGGCCCGCCGCGAGGCAGGCGAGGACGAGCTCGGCGTGCGTCGAGTCGTGCGAGGCGATGATCACGGCGTCGGAGCCCGCGATGACGTCCGCCGGGTCCGTCGTGGCGCGGGCGCCGACCGGCTGCGCCGTGCTCGCGGCCCGCTCCGGGTCGAGGTCCGCGACGAGCGACACCTCGACGCCGGGGACGCTGCGGTGCAGGGTCCGGACGTGATCGGCCCCCATGACCCCGGCGCCGATCACCCCGATCCTCACAGGCTGACCCACGCGCGCTTGGCGGCGGACTCGGCCATGGCGTCGAGCAGGGTCGCGCTGCGGACGGCGTCGGCGAGGGTGGTGCCGTACGGGGTGCCCTCGGCCACGGAGCGCAGGAACCGCGCGGCCTCGATGACCTTGAGGTCGTCCGTGCCCATCGCGTTCGCGGCGCCGGGCTGGAAGGCGGCGAACTCGCCGTGCGCGGGCCCGACGTAGACGGTGCTCATCGGCTGGTCCTGGTGCACGTCGCCGAGCCCGACCTGCAGCTCGTTGAGCCTGCGGAAGTCCCAGGCGACGGATCCGCGGGTGCCGTGCACCTCGAAGCCGTAGGCGTTCTGGTCCCCGACTGCGACCCGGCTGGCCTCCACCACCACGCGGGCGCCCGCGGCCGAGCGGGCCAGCGCGCCGACGTAGTCCTCGTTCTCGACGGGGCCGGTCTCGCCGCCCGTCGCGCGGACGTGGCCCGCGGTGGCGCCGGAGGCCCTGGGGCGCTGCGGGATGAAGATCGCGGTGTCGGCGACGAGGGACTCGAACTCGCCGAGCACGTGGTAGGCGAGGTCGACGGTGTGCGCGGCGAGGTCGCCGAGCACTCCGCTGCCGCCGCGGGCGCGCTCGTAGCGCCAGGTCAGGGCGCCGTCGGGGTGGGCGGCGTAGTCGCTGAAGAAGCGGAACCGGGCGTGGGTGATCGTGCCCAGCTCACCGGAGTCGACCAGCTGCTTCGCGTGCTCGACGGCGGGGGCGTTGCGGTAGTTGAACCCGACCGCGCCCTGCACCCCGGCGGCGGCCACCGCGTCCGCGACCGCCCGGGCGTCCTCGCTGGTCAGTCCGACGGGCTTCTCGATCCAGATGTGCTTGCCCGCCCGCGCCATCGCGACGCCGATCTCGCGGTGCAGGAAGTTCGGCGCCGCGATGCTGACGACGTCGACCTCGGGGTTCGCCGCGATCTCCCGCCAGTCGTCGGTCGGGGTGGTGAAGCCGAACTGCGCCGCGGCCTCCTCCGCCCGGCCGGGCACCTCGTCGGCGACCGCGACGAGCCGCGGCGCGACGGGGAGGTCGGGGAAGTGGTGCAGCACCCGGGTGTAGGCCATGGTGTGCACCCGGCCCATCCAGCCCATCCCGGCGACACCCACTCCGAGAGGGCGCCGCGCCTGCGCGGTCGTGTCGGTCATCCTGGTCTCCGTCGTCGCGGGATCCGAGCAGCACTCAGGCTAGCCGGAGAACAGGACCAGTCAACACATTGTCCTTACAAAGATGCGGTCATCCGTGGGGCCGGACTCGCGGGGTGGGTCAGAGGGAGTCGAGGGCCTTCTGGATGCGTTTGATGCTGACCGGGTAGCGGGTCCTCATCGGGTGGGCGAAGAGGCTGACCCGCAGTTCCTCGATCATCCAGCGGATCTCGACGAGGCCGGGGGACGGGTCGACGCTCGGGGGGAGGGCGGCGAGGTCGGCCTCGTACTCGTCCGAGACGAGGTGGACCTGGGCGGTCCACTCGGCGTCCCGGGCGGGATCCACCCGCAGCTTGTCGATGCGGATCTCGATCGCCTGCAGGTAGCGGGTCACGTCCGCCAGGCGGGAGGCGCCCGCCCGCTCGGCGAAGCCCGGTCCGACGAGAGCGGCCAGCTGGGCGCGGATGTCCGCCGCGCCGTCTCGCGTGGTGGGGGAACGCAGGTCGGCCAGGTCGGCCTGGACGGGGTGCCAGCGGTCCAGCACCGCGCGCACCGCCTGCAGGACCTGCATCGTGGCGCTGCCGAGGTGCTGGGCGAACACGGCCTTCAGGCGCTCGAAACCCGCCGCGTCCCAACAGGGTCCGCCCGCACGGGCGATCAGATGGTCGGCCGCGCAGGTGACACAGTCCAGCAGCATCGCGTCCACGCTGCCGTGGGGGTTGCGGGACAGCGTGAGCTTGGCCTTGTTGTCCAGTCCACGTTGGACCTGCTTGGCGGGCGACGGGGTGGCGAGCAGCAGCAGCCTGCGGACGCCGCGGCGGTGCGCGGAGTCCCGCTCGGCCTCCGTCGCGAACACGCGCACGTCCACGGACGACCCGCGGTCGACGAGCCCCGGATACCCGGTGACGACGTGGCTGCCGCGACGGATCGCGTGCTCACGAGGCAGAACGGTCCCGCCGGTCTGTGAGCCGCCGGTCGTGGGGCCGAGGTCGGAGGGCCAGGTGGTGAGGCCGGTGCGCTCCAGGTCGCGCCCGGCCGCCGCGATCTCCGAGCGCACCTGCGGGGCGAACTCCTCGCGGAGCTTCTCCAGGTCCGTCCCGCGGCCGATCTCGCGGCCCTTCTCGTCGAGCACGCGAAAAGTCACGGTGAGGTGGTCCGGCAGCCGGTTCAGCTCCCAGTCCTCCCGCCGGATGACCACGTTGCGCATCCGGCCCAGCTCGCGCTCCAGCCCGTCCAGCAGCGGTTCGCCGCCGACCTGCAGGCGCGACAGGACCGCCTTGGCATGGTCGGGTGCGGGGGAGAAGTTGCGCCGCAACGCCTTCGGCAGCGTCTTGATCAGCCCCGTGACCAGCTCCTCGCGCAGACCCGGGACGAGCCAGGTGAAGGGCGTCGGGTCGACCTGGTGCAGCGCGGCGACCGGGACGTCGACGGTCACCCCGTCCGTGGCGTGGCCGGGCTCGAACGCGTACGACAGCGGCAGGGTGAGCCCGCCCGCGGCGACGTGGTCCGGGTAGGCGGCGCGGTCGATGCCCCGCGCGGCCTCGGTCTCCAGCATCTCCTGTGTGAAGTCCAGGAGATCCTTGCGCGGCTCCTTCCTCCACCAGGAGTCGAAGTGCCGCCCGGACACCACGGACGCGGGGATCCGCTTGTCGTAGAAGGCGAATAGCGTGTCCTCGTCCACCACGAGGTCGCGGCGGCGGGCGCGGTGCTCGAGTTCCTCGACGTCCTCCAGGAGATCGCGGTTCGCGCGGAAGAACCGGTGCCGGGTCTCCCAGTCGCCCTCCACCAACGCATGCCGGAGGAACAGCTCGCGCGAGACCTCGGCGTCGATCCGGCCGAAGTCCACGGTCCGGTCGGCGATCACCGGGATGCCGTGCAGGGTCACCCGCTCGGTCGCGACGGCGGACGCGCGCTTGCGTGACCAGCGCGGTTCCGAATACGTCCGTCTGACGAGATGTCCCGCGAGCGGCTCGATCCACTCCGGCTTGATCGACGCCACCGTGCGCGCCCACAGCCGCGAGGTCTCGACGAGCTCGGCGGCCATCACCCAGCGCGGCGGCTTCTTCGCGAGCGCGGAGCCGGGCCAGAGCGCGAAGCGGGCGTTGCGGGCACCGAGGTACTCCCGGGAGCCCCGGCGCTCCTTCGGGTCACGGCTCTTCTTGTCCGTCTCCTCCAGCAGCCCGACCTGCGACAGCAACCCGGACAACAGGGCCTGGTGGATGCGATCGGGGTCCGCGGGACTGTCGTTCACGGTCATCTTCGCCGACCGAGCGGCCTGGCGGAGCTGCCCGTGCAGGTCCCACCACTCGCGGATCCGCAGGTAGTGCAGGTACTCCTCGCGCAGCGTGCGGCGGAACCTGCTGCCGCTCAACGCCTCCCGCTGCTCGGCGAGGTAGTCCCAGAGCTTGGTGTAGGCGAGGAAGTCCGAGCCGTCCGCCTTGAAGCGGTTGTGCTGCTCGTCCGCGGCCTGGCGATGCTCGGTCGGCCGCTCGCGCGGGTCCTGCACCGACAGCGCCGCGGCGATCACCAGCACCTCGCGCAGGCAGCCGGTCCTGTTCGCCTCCACCAGCATGCGGCCGAGCCGGGGGTCGACGGGGAGGCGGGACAGCGACTGGCCCACCGCCGTCAGCTTCCCGTGGTCGACGGCGCCGAGCTCGTGGAGCAGGGCGAGGCCGTCCGCGACGTCGCGGGAGTCCGGCGGCTCGACGAACGGGAACGCCGAGATCTCACCCAGGTCCAGCGCGATCATCTGCAGGACGACGGCGGCGAGGTTGGTGCGCAGGATCTCCGGGTCGGTGAACTCCGGGCGGGCGTCGAAGTCGTCCTCGGCGTAGAGCCGGATGCAGATGCCGTCGCTCGTGCGGCCGCAGCGGCCCGCCCGCTGGTTCGCCGAGGCCTGCGAGATCTTCTCGATCGGCAGCCGCTGCACCTTGAGCCTGCGCGAGTACCGGGAGATGCGCGCGGTGCCCGCGTCGATCACGTACTTGATGCCCGGCACCGTCAGCGACGTCTCGGCGACGTTGGTGGCCAACACGATCCGGTTCCCCGCGTGCGGGGCGAAGATCCGCTGCTGCTCGGCGGTGGTGAGCCGCGCGTAGAGCGGGAGGACCTCGGTGTTCGGTAAGGACAGCGCGGCGAGCGCCTTCTCGGTGTCCCGGATCTCCCGCTCGCCGGGCAGGAACACCAGGATGTCCCCGGGGCCCTCGCGCTGCAGCTCGGTGACCGCGTCCGCGATGGCGTCGATCTCCTCCCGGTCCGGGTCGGCGTCCGGGTCGTCCGGGTCGACGACGGGCCGGTAGCGCACCTCGACGGGGTACGACCGGCCGGACACCTCGACGATCGGGGCCGGGTGGGCGGGAGAGCCGAAGTGCCGGGAGAAGCGCTCGGGGTCGATGGTCGCCGAGGTGATGACGACCTTGAGGTCGGGGCGCCGCGGCAGCAGCTGGGTGAGGTAGCCGAGGATGAAGTCGATGTTGAGGCTGCGCTCGTGGGCCTCGTCGATGATCAGCGTGTCGTACTGCAGCAGGTCCCGGTCGCCGGTGAGCTCGGCGAGCAGGATGCCGTCCGTCATCAGCTTGACGAGCGTGCGGTCCCCGACCTGGTCGGTGAAGCGCACCTTCCAGCCGACGACGTCCCCGAGCTCGGTGTGCAGCTCCTCGGCGATGCGGGTGGCGACCGTGCGCGCCGCCAGTCGGCGCGGCTGGGTGTGCCCGATCAGCCCGGTGACGCCACGGCCCAGCTCCAGACAGATCTTCGGCAGCTGGGTGGTCTTCCCGGAGCCGGTCTCGCCGGCGATGATCACGACCTGGTTGTCCCGGATCGCGGCGGCGATGTCCTCGCGCCGCGCGGAGACGGGGAGCTGCTCGGGATAGCTGATCCGCGGGACGGCGGCCCGGCGGCGTTCGAGGCGGTGCTCGGCGGTGGCGACCGCCTCCGCCACCGCCTGCTGGGCGCGGCCGTTCCCGGAGCGTCGGGCGCCCTGCAGGCGGCGGCCCAGGCGTTGGGCGTCCGTGCTGCGCAGTGCCGCGACGCGGGCCTCGAGGTCCGCCAGCACCTCGTCCGGCAGGGCGGGGACGGAGTCGTCGCGTGGCGGTCGCCGGTCGGTGGTCTCGGGACCGGCGGAGGACGTGCTGGTGGGGCCGGGCGCGTTGCCCCGCTGAGCGGGTGCGCTCCGGCCCCGGGAACCGCGCCGGCGGGGTCGTCGGCCGCGGTTCCCGTCGCCGCGCGCGGCGCTGCCGGTGGGTTCGGCTGCATCCTGCTGCGCGGCGGGTTCGGTCGCTGTGGTGGGAGCACCGGACTGGGAGGGGGAGTCCGCGCGGGGACCGGGGTCTCCGGCGCGCACGTTCTCCCCGGTGGAGGGGGTGGAGGTCATCGTGAGGTCAAGTCTGCCAAGTCGGGACAACGGCGTTGCGGTCGGCTCTGCCCGGCGGGCCCTCCGCACAACCACACCGCCCCTGGACTTGTTCCCCGGTCGGGGGTCTGATGGACGGATGGGCGATCCGGTCTGCTGGCTGGGCAGGCTCTGCCCCGAGTGCGGCGCGATGCCCACCGAGGACTCCCCGGAGCGCTGCTGGCGCTGCGCCGAGCCCTACCCGCCCCGCCGAGAGGAACCGGAGGACGGTCCGCCGCCGGGCGGGTCGGCCTGAGAGTTGGTGTCCGAGCCGAGCGCAGGTCGCCTCGCGGCGAGTTGCACACCGCGGCTCCAGCCTGACGGTATTCCGCGGCGGCGGTTATCTTTTGCGGCCCGGGGACACTGCTCGCCCGGCTCGGACACGCGGTACAACGGGCGACCCCGCCGGATGATTCCCGGGGTGGGCCGGGTCACCCGAGTGCGGCCACGATCCCGTCGTTGTAGGGGGTCCAGGCCTGCACCGCCCAGTCCCCGAACCTGCGGTCCGTGAGCACCGCGCACGCCGCCCCGAGCTCCGGGTCCACCCAGAGGAAGGTGCCGGACTGGCCGAAGTGCCCGAAGGTCCGCGGCGAGTTCGTGGTGCCCGTCCAGTGCGGGGTCTTGCCGTCCCGGATCTCGAAGCCCGCGCCCCAGTCGTTGGGCCGCTGGGACCCGTAGCCGGGGAGGACGCCGTTCAGCCCGGGGAAGACGACGGCGGTGGCCTCGGCCAGGGTCTCCGGCGCGACGAGTGTGGGGGCCTGCAGCTCGGCGGCGAACCGTGCCATGTCCGCGGCGGTGGAGAAGGCGGCGTGCCCGGCGGGGCCGCGGAGCTCGGTCGCGGTCATCCCCAGGGGGGCGCACACGGCCTGGCGCAGGTACTCCGGGAACTCGATGCCGCTGGCCTCGGCGACGGCCTCGCCCAGCACCGTGAACCCGGTGTTCGAGTAGATGCGCCGGGTGCCCGGCTTGGCCTGGATCCGCTCGGAGTCGAACGCCAGGCCGGACGTGTGCGCGGCGAGATGGCGGATCGTGGACCCCTCGGGCCCCGCCGGGTCGTCCCACTCGATCGCCCCCTCCTCCACCGCGATCAGCACGGCGTAGGCGGAGAGCAGCTTCGTCACCGAGGCCAGCCGGAACTCCCGGTCGCCGTCCCCCGCGGTGGCGAGCACCTCGCCCGACCTCCCGACGACCGCCGCCGCGACGTGGTCGACGGGCCAGTCCAGGAGCGCGCGGGTGGCGCGGGGGAGGTCGCTCATGGCCCCATCTTCACGCGAAGAAGGACGGCACGTCGATCGGCCCACCCTGCGCTGCGAACTCCGCGTGCACGGCGGCGCGGAGGTCCGCGTCGGCGAGGTAGTCCAGCGCGGTGAGCGCCAGGCCGTCGGCGCCGTCGCGCACTCCCCGGTCGCCGCCCTCGCCGCCCGCCGCCTCGGCGAACCCGACGGTGTGCAGCGCCTCGGTGGGCCCGGCGATCGCGAGCATCGGATGGATGGCGGGCATCCGGTAGGACAGGTTGCCCAGGTCCGTGGAGCCGGTGAGGAACTCCGGCACGATCCCCGGGGCGAGCGGGGCGCGGCCGCGCTCGACCTGGTTCGCCGCCCACCGCCCGGCCAGCGCCGTGTTCTGCCGGATCGGCAGGTAGGCGGGCTTGCCGTCCCAGGTCAGGTCCACGGTGCAGCCGTGCATCCGGGCGGCGCCGTGGGCGATCTCGGAGACGCGGTGGGCGAGGTCGCGCAGCGTGTCGGGCTCCATCGAGCGGACGTAGAACAACAGCGCCGCCCGGTCCGGGACGACGTTGGGGCGGGCGCCGCCGTCGGTGAACGTCCCGTGCAGGCGGTCGCTCGGCGGCAGGTGCTGGCGCAGTGCCGCGACGCCGGTGTAGGCCGAGACCGCCGCGTCCAGGGCGTTGCGGCCCATGAACGGCTGCGCGGAGGCGTGCGCGGCGACCCCGTGGAACACCATCTCCACCTGCCTGCGCCCCAGGAACGGGTGCATCGCCACGTCGTGGCTGAAGGGATGGAGCATCACGACGGCGTCGACGTCGTCGAACAGGCCGGCGCGGGCCATCGTCTCCTTGCCGCCGCCGCCCTCCTCGGCGGGCGTGCCGAACAGGGTGACGCGACCGGGTGCGCGGCCCGCAAGTCCGAGGAAGGCCCCGACCGCCGACGCCGCGATGACGTTGTGGCCGCAGCCGTGCCCGATGCCGGGCAGGGCGTCGTACTCCGCGAGGACCCCGATGTGCGGGCCGTCGCCGCCGGTGGTGCAGCGCAGCGCGGTGTCCAGGCCGGTCCCCACCTCGGGGTCGTGTCCGTGGCGGCGCAGGACCTCCGCGACGGCCGCGGCGGACCAGTGCTCCTCGAACGACGTCTCGGGGTGGGCGTGCAGGTCCCGGCTCAGCGCGACGAGCTCGTCCCCGAGCCCGACGACCGCCTCCCGCACCGGCTCCCGCAGGTCCGCCGGGGCGCCCGCGAACGGCGAGCCGAGCGGCTCCGCGGCCGCGACCGCCCGTTCGGTGGCGGCGACCAGGGCGCGGAGGTAGCCGTCGTCGGGTCGGTCGGGGCCGGTCATGGGCGGGAGGGTAGTCCCGCCCCACCGAACCCCCGCTGACCCGACACCACCGCCCGCGAGTGAGACACACCTGCCCGCGAGTCCGACACCGTGGCGCCGGAGTCCGACACCGGCGCAGGTGAGTCCGACGGATCTCAGTCCGAGGACGAGGACGACGAGCCGGAGTCCGACGACGACGAGCCGGAGTCCGACGACGACGAGCCGGAGTCCGACGACGAGGAGCCCGAGTCCGAGGAACAGGTCCCCGAGTCCGAGCCCCAGGAGCCCGATCCCCACGAGTCCCCGGGCCCACAGGAGCCCGCCGCGTCCGACGACCACGAGCCGCCCGGACCCGCCCACGAGCCCGCGCCCGTCCAGTCCGGGTACGAGTCCGGCCCGCTCGACCAGCCGTACGGCTGCGCCGTGCCCACCCCCGCCCGGTAGCCCTGGGGGACCCGCAGCCCGGACACGGCGCGTCGGGCCCGGGCGGTCGCGGTCAGCACCACCAGCGAGATCACCGAGGCCACGACGACGGGGACCGCGAAGAACACCGCGGGCCAGCCCATCACGAGGTACAGCACGCCGAACACGGCCAGGTCCGAGACCACGACCAGCGGCACGATCCAACGGGGCATCGGAGCCTCCTTCCACAGGGGACACGAACGGCGCCCGCCCCGCGCTACAGGGTCGTGCGCGATGGGTGGTGCCGGAGCAGCACTCACCGCGCACGGGCAGGATGCGGGGGTGGCGACGTGGCGGACCGGGACCTCGGGGTGGCGCTACCCGCCGTGGCGCGGCGTGTTCTACCCCGAGGGCCTGGCGCAGCGCCGTGAGCTGGAGTACCTGTCCCGGGCGGTCTCGTCGATCGAGATCAACGGCTCGTTCTACTCCATCCAGACCGCCTGGCCGAGCTGGCGGGACCAGACCCCCGAGGACTTCCTGTTCTCCGTGAAGGGGCCCCGGTTCGTCACCCACATGAAGCAGCTCAACGACGTCCGCGTGCCCGTCGCGAACTTCCTCGCCTCCGGTCCGCTGGCGCTGGGGCCGAAGCTCGGGCCGATCCTGTGGCAGCTCCCGCCGCGGATGATCTTCCGCCCGGACCGGATGCGGGCGTTCCTGGAGCTGTTGCCGCACACCACGTCGGCCGCAGCGGAGCTCGGGAGGGAGCACGACGAGCGCATCGAGCACCCGATGCTGGAGACCGAGGACCGGCCGCTGCGGCACACCGTCGAGGTCCGCCACGAGAGCTTCCGCGATCCGGCGTTCCTCGACCTGCTCCGCGAGCACGGCGTCGGGCTGGTGGTGGCGGACACCGCGGGCAAGTGGCCCTTCCTCACCGAGGTGACCGCGGATTTCGTGTACTGCAGGCTGCACGGCGCCGAGGAGCTCTACGTCTCGGGGTACACACCCGAGGCCCTCGACGCCTGGGCGGACCGGGTCCGCGGCTGGCTGGACCGGGACCTCGACGTGCTCGTCTACTTCGACAACGACGTCAAGGTCCACGCCCCGCGGGACGCGATCGCGCTGGCGGACCGGCTCAGGACGCGCTGACCAGCGCCTCCCGGTGGGCGAGGAGCATCCGCCTGCCCACCAGCACGCCGATCCCGGCGAGCACCATCGCCCCGGCCGCGACGAACCACGCCAGGGTGAACGACCCGTGGGTGGCCAGGAACCCGAACCCCACCGGGCCGATGAACCCACCCGCGTACACGCCGACCTGCACGATCGCCGTCGCCGCGGCGGGAGCGGCGGGATTGAGCCGGACGACGGCGAACTGCAGCAGCCCCGGCCAGGACCAGCCGAGCCCGAACCCGAGGACGACGCCGACGATCAGCGTGACCGGGCCGGGGATCGCGAGCAGCGCCAGCCCGACCGCCCCGGACAGCAGGGACGCCGCGACGAACGCGACGTGCGCGCCCTCCCGGCGGTCCGCCAGCCAGCCGTGCAGCATCCGCATGACCAGCCCCACCACACTGCCGAGCGTGAGCACCAGGCCCGCGAGCCCCGGATCGACGCCCTGGTCCACCGCGGCGGCCACCAGGAAGATGCCGAGCCCGGTGGCGCTCGCCGCGCCCAGACCCGCCGCGGCGCCGATCACGGCGAGCGCGGCGGTCGCCCGGTCCTGCGGGGCCGTGCGGTCCCGGGCGCCCGGCGCGGACCCGCGCGGCGCGGCGGCCAACGCGCACAGGGCCAGCCCCGCGGCGATCACGTACGCCCACCGCCAGCCGACGGTCAGCGCCACGCCGGGCACCGAGATGCCTGCGAGCAGGGTGGCCAGCGGCACCGACGCCTGCTTGACCCCGAACGACAGCCCCATCCGGGCCTCGGGCATCGACCGGGCGAGGGTGAGGTTGGACGACAGCTGGCCCATCACGTTGCACCACGCCCCGCAGAGCAGGATCGCGACGAGCGAGGCGTAGCTGTGCGCGGCGAGGCCGGTGAGCAGCAGGAACAACGCCGCCCCGACGACGGCGACCCGGCTCGTCCGGGCCGACCCCCACCGCTCGACGAGCCTGCCGACGGGCAGCGACACCAGGGCCGACACCCCGAAGTAGAGCGCCACGACCAGCCCGAGCGCCGCGGGGTCGAACCCGAGCTCGTCGCCGATCTGGACGGTCATGGCCCCGAGCAGGAACACGGGCAGCACGGTGGCGGTGGTGATCGCGACCGCCCCCGCGCCCACCCGGAGGGCGCTCTGCTCAGGACTCACGCTGAGCAACGCTAACCGACGACGGCCCCTCCCGAACCGCGATAACCGCCACTCAGCCGCGGTTGCGCAGCTCGAACTTCTGGATCTTGCCCGTGCTCGTCTTGGGCAGGGCGTCGACGATCTCGACGTCCCGCGGCGCCTTGTACCGGGCGATCGTCGACTTCACGTGGTCGATCAGCTCCTCCGGCGTCGCCTCGCCGCCCGGGGCCAGCACGACGAACGCCTTCGGGCGCTCTCCCCACTCGTCGTCCGGCACGCCGACCACGGCGGCCTCGAGCACCGCCGGGTGCGACACGACGGCCTGCTCGACCTCGATCGTCGAGATGTTCTCCCCGCCGGAGATCACGATGTCCTTGGCGCGGTCCCGCAGCTCGACGTACCCGTCCGCGTGCACCACACCCAGGTCCCCGGAGTGGAACCAGCCGCCCTCGAAGGCCTTCTCGGTGGCGGCGGGATCGTCGTAGTAGCCGGTCATCACGTTGTTGCCGCGCATGACGACCTCGCCCATGGTCTCGCCGTCCGCAGGCACGTCGGTCATGTCCTTGTCGACGACCCGCACCGAGTCCGTCTGGATCATCCCGACGCCCTGCCGCGACTGCAGCTTCGCCCGCTCCTCGGCACCGAGCCCGGCCCACTCCCGCTGGTACTGGTTGACCGTGTACGGCCCGTAGGTCTCGGTGAGCCCGTAGACGTGCACGATCCGGAAGCCCATCCGCTCCATCTGCAGGATCGTGGTGGGGCTGGGCGGGGCGCCCGCGGTCGTGACGACGAGCTGGTAGTCCAGCTGCCTGGCCTCCTCGGCCCGCATGATCGTGGTGACGACGGTGGGGGCGCCGTTGAGATGCGTGACGCCGTGCTCGGAGATCAGCTCCCAGATCCGGTCACCGCGCACCTCGCGCAGGCAGACGTGGGTGCCGCCGATCCCGGTGACCGCCCACGGGGTGCACCAGCCATTGCAGTGGAACATCGGCAGCGTCCAGAGGTAGACGCTGTCCGGGGTGAACCCGGAGTGCACGATCTCGCCGAAGGAGTTCAGGTACGCCCCGCGGTGGCTGTACTGCACGCCCTTCGGGCGGCCGGTGGTCCCGGAGGTGTAGTTGATCGAGATCGTGGACTCCTCGTCCTCGACCTCCCACGGGAGGGGGGTGTCGGCGCCGCGGGCGAGCAGGTCGTCGTAGCGCACGCCGGAGCCGACGCCGTCCCCCGGGTCGGCGGGGTCGAAGACGGTGATGATCTCCTCGACGGTCTTCAGCTCACCCGCCACGGGTGCCACCCTGTCGTGCAGCGCCCCGTCGACGACCAGCAGCTTCGCCCCGGAGTGGTCGAGGATGTAGCGGATCTCCTCGGTGGACAGCCGCGTGTTGATCGCGACCAGCACCGCCCCGGCCAGCGGCACGGCGAAGTGCGCGACGAGCATCTCCGGCACGTTCGGCATCAGGTAGGCCACCCGGTCCCCGGGTTCGATCCCGGAGCCGCGCAGCCCGTGCGCGACCCGGGTCGCCTCCGCCGCGAACTCGGCGTAGCTCGTCCGCCGCTCGCCGTAGACGATCGCGGTGTGGTCGGGGTACACCCCGGCCGACCGACGGAGCAGGTGCAGAGGGGTCAACGGCGTGTGCCAGACCGACGTCATCCGTCGATCCTGACACCTCGCGCCCGGGCGGTCACCCTTCGAGCGTGATCGCCGCCTTGGGACAGGCCCGCACGGCCTCCTCGACCTTCGACCGCAGCGACTCCGGCGGGTTCTCGTCGAGGACGTAGAGGAAGTCGTCGTCTCGGACCTCGAAGACCTCGGGCGCGGCCGCCATGCACAGCGCGTTGCTCTCGCAGAGGTCGAAGTTCACCGTCACCTTCATGGGCCCCATGGTGGACCCGCCGTGGGGATCCCGCGTGACTGAGGACACCCTTGCCGGGAATCCCTGCTGGTCACGGACGTGGCCCTGAGCGGGACGTCGCCGGGCGCGACCGCCCGCGTCGTCGCGCAGACGGGCGCGGGGTCCGCGGCCACGGCGGCGCGCGCGGCCGCGGCCAGCGCCGAGGGGGCCGGGGCGGGTGGGGTGGTCACCGGGAACAGGCCGGGGGTGACCCGGGGCGGGTCGGCGGGCGGCGTAGTCAGGGCGAGTGCGGTCGACCCGGTGGCGACCGCGGACACCGCCGGTGACCCGACGGCGACGGCGGACACCGCCAGGCAGCCGACGACGACGAGGCCGAGCGCCGCCGCGGACAGGGCGGCGACCCGGGCGCGGGAACGAGACATCGGTCCCTTTCGAGACGGGGGAGCGACGGCGCGGGGAGCGGAACCGTCGTTCCCTCATCGGGTGGGGGGAGTCTGCGTTACACGATCGGGTGACGCTCTCAGGTGGTCCCCGTGAGCCGGGCGTAGACGACGACGTTGTCCTGGTAGTTCCCGCTGCCGGCGTCGAACGCGCCACCGCAGGTGATCAGCCGCAGCTCGGGGGAGTCGGTGTCGCCGTAGACGTCGCGGGTCGGGAAGGCAGCCTTCGCATACTGCGCGACGCGGTACGCGGTGAACACGGCGGTCGTGCCGTCCGCGCGGGCGACGCGGATCTCGCCGCCCTCGGTCATGGCCTTCAGGTTCGTGAAGGCGCCGGGCACCCCCGCGTAGTCGACGTGGGCGGCCAGCACGGCCGGACCGACCGCACCGGGGGTCGGGCCGAGACCGAACCAGCCGACGGTGCGGGCGTCCGGCGGGACCTCGAGGGCGCCGGCCCGGTCGATGCCCAGCCTCATCAGCGGTCCCGACCGCACCCCGATCACCGGGACCTCCAGCCCGACCGGCTCCGACGCGGCCAGGGGCGCGGTCTGCGGTGAGACGACCGCCGGAGCAGCCGTCGCCGCAGCCGGAGCTGCCTGAGTCGCCGTGGTGGCGGGAGCGGCGGGGGCGCTGCAGCCGGTCGGAGCGGCGAACAGCAGGGCCGCGGCGAGGACCCGGGCCCGCCAGGCAGCCCGCTTGCGGGCGGCCTCTGCCCTGGCCGTCCGCACTGCGCCGATCCCCGCCGCCTGCGGCCGGGGTTCCGAGCAGCCGGGAACCGCGGGGCGGGGCGTCCGGGGCCGGGGTGTGGTCATCGGAGGCCGGAGCCGCCGGTCGCGACGCCGCCCAGCGGGAAGACAGCGACCTGCTGCCCCTCGGTGCCGAAGGAGTTCTCGCAGGCGATGCCGTCGTCGTCCGCGTCGAGGCGCTCGGGGTCGCTGAGGTCGTTCATCAACGCCGCCTGGGCCTCGGCCTGGGTGGGGAAGTCGGCGCAGTCGCGGTCGCGGCTCAGGGCCGGGGCCGCGGAACCACCGTCGCCGCCCGCGGACGCGAGGTGGACCGGCTCGGATGCATGGGTCGGCGTGGCGCTGGAGTCGTCGTGCGAGTCGTGGTGGGAACCGGCGGGTGCGTCGTCGTGGTGCTCGACGGGCCGGGCGGGGTCCTCGGTGGGCTCGTCGGTCGGCTCGGTGGTGGGCTCGCCGGTCGGCTCGGTGGTGGGCGGAGGGGTGGTCGTCGTGGTGGGCGGCGTGGTGACCGGACGGTGCGGCAGCGTCTCGCAGGCGACACCGTCGGGGCCTCCGCCGGAACCGCCGTCGAGGCCGTGCGGGTCGCTCGGATCCGCGTCCAGCACCTCCTGTGCGTCCTCCTGGTACGTGAAGTCGCTGCAGTTGTAGAGGTCGGCGGCGCCGGCCGGAGCAGCGAGGCCGAAGACGAGGGCGGCGGCGACGGTCGTGGTCACCGCGGCGGCGCGGGCGAACTGGCGTGCGGTCGCACGGGAGGGCATGAACGTCCAATCGGTCGGGCGCGGCCACGCCGTCGTGGAGCGGCCGTGCCCGACCTATCGGGCTCATCACCCCCGCATTACCCGTCTTCATCGAACTTGACGACGCGCTACTCCTTGCGCAGGACCGGGCGGAGGGCGTCGAGGACGTCGACGCTCTCGATCGTCGAGGGCACCGGCTCGTCGACGCCGTCGGCGATGCCGCGCATGGTCTTGCGCAGGATCTTGCCGCTGCGGGTCTTGGGCAGGGCCGGGACGACGGAGATCTCCTTCAGCGACGCGACGGCGCCGA
>NZ_BAABGT010000061.1:0-33794 GCF_039541715.1 Pseudonocardia xishanensis | reverse complement strand
CCTACACGTCTACGCCACGGCCCTGACCAGGACCGGATCGCACACCACCTTGGTGGACGCCACTCAGCGGTCCTGCGAGGTCCTGCGAGGTCCTGCGAGGTCCTGCGCTCAGCCTGATGTGTCTGCCATGTCCTCTGGGTGCCTGTGGTTCGTGCCCCGCGGCATTCCACATTCGTCGAGAAGCTGGTCTCCGCGTCCTGAACCTCAATCGCGGTGATGTGGCTCGCCGAGTACGGCGGCCGGAGATCGCTTTGGGATCATGCCCACCCGGTTCAACGTGCATGCCATCGGGTTCACGGTGCGACAATGCGCTCCGGCGTGAGCCGTCTCCCGTGCCACGAACCATGCCCCGAAGACGACCTGCAGAGCGCCTGACAGCCGCGAGACGAGGACCAGGAGAGCTGATGTCCACAACGGAGCCATTGAGGATGCACGCCGTCCGCTACCACGGGCGGGGCCAGGTCCATGTCGAACAGGTAGACGTGCCTGTGCCGGGCGACGACGAGGTGCTGATCTCGCTGGCGTTTTGCGGCGTCTGCGGCAGCGACGTGTCCGAGTTCGAGAAGGGGCCGCTCACCGCGCACATCGCCGACGTGCCGCACCGGGTCACGGGCCACACCGGGCCGGTGACGCTCGGGCACGAGATGTCGGGCTACGTGGTGGCGAGCCCCGCAGGCAGCGGCCTGCCGGTCGGGAGCCTCATCACCTCCTCCGGCGGCGTGGTGTGCGGCGAGTGCCCCCAGTGCATGGCTGGCCGCCCGAACCTGTGCCGGCAGTACCACGTCGTCGGCATGCACCGCGACGGCGGCCTCGCGGGCTACTGCACCATCCCCGTGCGGGCGTGCGTGGACACGACACCGTTCGGCCTGAGCCCGTCCACCGCGGCGCTCGCCCAGCCGATGGCCATCGCCCTCCACGCCCTGCGCCGGGGGGACCCCCCGGCGGGCGGTCGGGTGGCCGTCGTCGGCGCGGGCGGGGTTGGTGCCTTCCTGGTCTACGGCGCCGCGGAGAGCGGCCTGGACGTGCTCGCGATCGACGTCGACGAGGACCGAATTGCCCTCGCGCGGCGGCTGGGGGCGTCCTCGTCCTCAAGTGCACCCGCCCAGGGCGACGCGCCGTTCGACGTCGTCTACGAGACCTCCGGGACTCCGCAGGGACTGTCCACGGCGGTCGGGCTCAGTGGTCGCGGCGGCCGCCTCGTCCTCGTCGGGATCCCGGCGCCGGGCGTCGGTCTCGACGCGCGCGACGTCGCCCTCGACGAGCTCGACGTCCGCGGATCGGTCTCCCTCGACCCCGCCCGCGACCTCCCGGAGGCGTTGCGGGTCCTCGCGACCCGCACGGAGGGCTGGGCCGACGTCGCCCCGACGGCATTCCCGCTGCGTGACGTGGCCGAGGAGGGTCTCAGCCGCGCCGCGGGCCGGGCTCGGATCAAGACGCTGTTCGCGCCGGACCTCGTCGAGCCCTGTGACACTGGACGGGCCGACGCCCTCGTCGTCGGTCGGGTCCGGTCACGCTGAGCCGCCCCGCCCCGCCCCGCCCCGGTCTGCGGCGGTGGTCTCTCGTCCTGGCTGTTATCACATATGCCGTTAATTGTCGGGGGTACTGAACGGCGCCGGGGGACGCATGACCGGACGCCCCGAGCGGGCTCCGGCCCCGACGCGGTGGCCGGGGCTCGGGTCGTGCACCGGGTCCGCCTGCGCGCGGACCCGGAGGGGGCAGGGCCAGATTTCGGGCTGGAGGACCGGGCGGACGACCCGGGAGACGAAGCGCCACCCGTCGGACGTGTTCGCGTACTCGTCGTGGAACTCGAGGAAGCGTCCCTGCTCGGTCGCGTAGTGCACGGGTCCTCCGTCGTCGCTGACCGCTCCATGGAGGACAAGTGAACCGACCACGCCGCATGCCGAGTCCTGCGTTGTGTCGGTGAACCAGAATTCGTCAACAGATGGCGGGTGGTCAGAGGGGGCCGCTCGCGCATCGCCTGGAGGATGTCCGCACGCCCGCTCAGCGGTCCCGCGCCCCGGTCGAACACACCGTCGGGGGTGAAGAGGGAGACCAGGTCCCCAAACTCACCGCCGTCCAGGTGGCGGGCGAACCGCTGGTTCAGTGTGGTCAGGTGCCACTCGGTCACCATCTGCTCAATGGGATCCACGCACGTCCCGTCTCTCCGCCCACACCATCGCAAACCGACTGTCGCAGGGGTTGTTATAACGAATATCAAGAAGTAGTGTAACCCCCGTCGCAGGGCCGGCCGTCGCCCGGTTTGGCCCCGAACGGCTCGGAATCGACGCGGATCCTGGGAGAGGTGGAGCCATGGTGTTGACAGTGACACCCGGTGGTGACCGGATTCCGGCCGCGACGCGTCGTCGTCAGCGGGCAGTCCCATCGGTTCCTACTTCGACCCGGACAAGCTCGTCGAGGCCCGTGAGCAGGGGCTGTCGAAGGACGAGATCCACGCGGGCGCCCACGCGGGCAAGTACGCGCCGGAGAACCCTCCCACGGACATCCTGCTCCCCGAGGTCTACTGAGGAGGAGGGCGCGCTGTCGGCCGGCGCGGGCCATTCGACCCCGCCGCGGGGCGTCGACCCTCGCCGCGTGGGTCGCACCGCCTGCACTACCTATACGAACAGCCCCGACCAGATATCACCGGCATGGGAACCTACACACCGAAGTGGAGAACCGATAGTGGGACGTCTCGAGGGAAAGGTCGCGCTGATCACCGGCGCGGCTCGCGGGCAGGGGAGGAACCACGCCATCCGCCTCGCGGAGGAGGGCGCAGACATCATTGCGATCGACATCTGCGCGGAGATCCCCAGCGCCTGGCACAGCCTCGGTACCGAGGCCGACCTGGACGAGACCGTGAACGCGGTGGAGAAGCTCGACCGCCGGATCGTTGCGCGCAAGGCCGATGTACGGGATCGGGACGCGCTGCAGTCCGCGGTCGCCGAAGGGGTCGCCGAGCTCGGTCGCCTGGACATCGTCTCGGTGAACGCGGGCATCATCTCGATCGCCCCGACCATCGAGCTGTCGGTCGAGGAGTGGCGTGACGTCATCGACGTCAACCTCACCGGGGCATTCAACACCGCCGCGGTGACCGTCCCCCACATCCTCGAAGGGGGTCGGGGCGGTGCGGTCGTCTTCACCAGCTCCGGGGCCGGCTTGGCGCCGGTGCCCAACCTCGCCCACTACACCGCAAGCAAGCACGGCATCATCGGCCTGATGAAGACGCTGGCGCTGGAGCTGGCCCCGACCGGCATCCGGGTCAACGCCATCTGCCCCACCAACGTCGACACGCCGATGATCGTGAACGACAAGGTGCTCAAGCTGTTCATGCCGGACAACGAGCACCCGACCCGCGCAGACGCGGAGGCCGAGGGATCCAACCACCGGTCGCTGAACGCGATCCCGGTGCCGTGGGTCGAGGCATCCGACATCAGCGGTGCGCTCCTGTACCTGGCCTCCGACGACGCCCGCTACGTCACGGGTATCGCACTGCCCGTCGACGCCGGGTTCCTGCTCAAGTGAGCGCCGCGATGACGGAGTGGGAGTCCCGCACGCTCGACGCGGACGGGCGGCGTGTCCACGTGAAGATCGCCGGCACGTCCGGCCCGCTCGTGCTGCTGTGCCACGGCTTCCCCGAGTCCTGGTACTCCTGGCGGCACCAGATGGGCCCGCTGGCCGACGCCGGCTATCGGGCCGTCGCGCTCGACATGCCCGGCTACGGACGGTCGGAGAAGTCGCACGACATCAGCGACTACCGGATCACCGAGCTGGTCGCCGCGTGCGTCGGCGTCGTCCACACGCTGGGCGAGGAGCAGGCCATCATCGTGGGGCACGACTGGGGTGCCCCTGTGGCCTGGACGGCCGCGTGGACGCGGCCGGACGTCTTCCGAGCAGTGGCGGGACTGAGCGTCCCCTTCGGTGCCCGCGGGCTCATCGGCCTGCTGGACGACCCGTTCGGAGAGATCAGGCCGAGCATCGCCCACCGCGCCGCCGCAGGCCCCGACCTGCTGTTCTACCAGGAGTACTTTTGCCTCCCCGGTGACGTGGCGGCCCGCGAGGCGGATGCCGACCTGCGAACCTGGCTGACGGGGATCCTGTACGGCCTCTCCGCCGACGTCCCGCTCCCGCCGGAGATGGCCGACGTGGACCTCACCAAGCTGTCGGACGACGCCGCGACGGAGTACGTCCGCGCGGCGCTGTGCGTGCCGCCGGGCACCGGCCTCGGCAGTGTGCTGCCCCAGCCAGAGAAGCTGCCGGCGTGGCTGACGCAGGAGGACCTCGACCACTACGTCGCCGAGTTCGAGCGTACCGGTCTCGTGGGTGCGATGAACTACTACCGCAACGTCGAGCTGGGCTGGGAGCTCCTGGCCGAGTTCCAGGGCACCCCGCTGACCGTCCCCGCCCTGTTCATCGGCGGAGACCGCGACCTGGCGACGATCTGGGGGCGCAACGCGATCGAGCGGGCCGGAGAGTACGTGAAGGACCTCCGCCGGTCGGTGATCTTCGAGCGCTGCGGGCACTGGATCCAGCAGGAGAAGCCTGCCGAGACCACCAGGGAACTCCTGGAGTGGCTCCGTGGCCTCTGAGCCGCGACGGACACCTCGGCCCAGCAGAAAGGAGCAACGTCGATGGCGTCGCTGAGCAAGGAACAGATCGAGGGGCGCAAAGCCGTTCAGGTGGCCTTCATCGTCGACAACCTCGAGGAGGCAGCGCTGAACTGGGCGCGCACCGTGGGTGCGGGGCCCTTCTTCCTGGCGCGTGAGCTGCCGGTCTCCAACGTGCGGAGGCCGAACGGCGAGCACGCGGAGTTCGAGCAGGGGATCGCGCTCGGGCAGTGGGGCTCGGTCATGGTCGAGCTGATCGAGGTGCGCAAGGCGGCACCCGCCATCGTGCACGAGGTGATGACCACCCCTGGCTTCAACCACATCGCCTACCTCGCCGCCGATCCCGAGGCGGAGGCGGCACGCCTCGTGGAGAGCGGCGCGCCGGTGCTGCTGACCCTCGAGTTCGGTGGGGTGCCGGTGCACTTCCACGACGCGCGCCACACCACCGGGTTCGTCATCGAGCACTACCCGTACGTCGACGCCATCGAGCAGACCTACGGACTCGTCGCCGACGCCGCCGAAGGCTGGGACGGGTCCGATCCGCTGCGAGTTCTGGGAGGTTGAGGACATGAACAGTGTCGAGGGGAAGGTCGCCTTCGTCACCGGCGCGGCCCGCGGTCAGGGCCGCAGCCACGCGATCGAGCTGGCCCGGGCGGGCGCCGACATCATCGCTTTGGACATCGCCCACGACGAGCCGGGCCTCGGGCTCGGCTACCCGCTCGGCTCCGCGGAGGAGCTGGCGCAGACCGCCAAGGAGGTCGAGGCACTCGACCGCCGCGTCCTCACCTTCGAGGCGGACGTCCGCGACTCGGATGCGCTCGCCGCGGCGGTCCAGGCCGGCGTGGACGAGTTCGGCAGGCTTGACATCGTCGTGGGCAACGCGGGCATCGCGACGTCGTCGGTCCCCGCGCACGAGATCACGGACGAGCGCTGGGCCCAGATGCTCGATATCAACCTGACGGGGGTCTGGAAGACCTGCCGGGCGGCAATCCCCCACCTGATCGCGGGGGGCCGGGGCGGGTCGATCGTGCTTACGAGCTCGATGGCGGCCTTGCACGTCTACCCCGGCATCGCGGCGTACAGCGCGGCCAAGCACGGCGTCATCGGGATCATGAAGACGATGGCGTCGGAGCTGGCCCAGCACTCGATCCGGGTCAACAGCGTGCACCCGACGCAGGTCAACACGCCGATGGTGCAGAACGACGAGACCTACCGGATCTTCCGGCCGGACCTCGAGAAGCCGGGTCGCGCGGACTTCGAGGAGGCGTCGGCGTCGCTGCACGCACTCCCGGTCGCACTCGCCGAGCCTCTGGACATCAGCAAGGCTGTGGTGTTCCTCGCGTCCGACGACGCCCGCCTGATCACGGGCGTCACCCTGCCGATCGACGCCGGGATCTCGGTGAAGTGACCGGACCGCACGTCGCCACAACACTCGACAAGGGAGTACCGGCATGACCCAGACGACCGCGGACCTCGGTGCACTGACCCGTACGTTCTACGCGGACGTGGACGACAACGACCCGGAGGTGTTCCACCGGCGCTTCTCGGAGACGGGGGCGTTCCGCTTCAACGACCTCGACCCCGTTAGCGGGCCAGAGGCCATCACCTCCTTCGTCGGCGCCTGGAAGGGCAACTTCAGGTCCCTCACCCACGATCTCGAGCGCGTGACCGTCGACCCCGAGGAAAGCCGGGTCGGCACCGAGATCCTCGTGACCTACGTCTTCCCGGACGGTCGCGAGGTCAAGGTGCACGGCAGCTCCTTCCTCGACTACGACAACGGGCTCATCACCGGCTGGCGGGTCTACGTCGACAAGAGCGCGCTGGCCTGACCGGCGACGCACCGACGGTCCGGCCGCCGCATCGATCCAGGCGGCGGCCGGCTGCGGGGTCCCAGGAGCCCGGTGCGGGTTCGGCGAACCGACGGTTCCCCAACATTCCGACGGTGTGGTCGGCCCCGGGCGGTCCGCCTCGGTGGACGCCGGCTTCCTCCTGAAGCAGGACGGACGCCGGGACTGTCGTATCCGACAGGTGTCCGTGGACCGGCGGCCCAGGAGGGTGAAGGAATTCGCCGAGCCCTCATCGCCGAGGGACAAGGAGCTGAACCGTGACCGGTCCGGAACTGCAGCGTGCCCGTGATCTCCTCAGCCATCTGGTGTCCGAGTCGGAGGCCACGATGGACGACTTCCGCCGACTCTACGAGGAGGTCCTGGAGAACTTCGAGCTCCCGGCGGACGCGGAGTCCGAACAGGTCGTCGCAGGCGGGGTGCCGTCGTACTGGGTGAGCGCCCCGGGCGCCGCCCGCGACCAGGTCGTTCTCCTCGTCCACGGCGGCGGTTGGTGCATGGGCAGCGCCAAGGGCTACCGGGAGTGGGCGTACCGGATCTCGCGGGCGGCCGACGCACGCGTGCTGGTGGTCGACTACCGGCTCGCACCGGAGCATCCCTTCCCCGCCCCGCTAGACGACGTCCTGAGTGCCTATCGCTGGGCTCGTGCACAGCCGGGCGTGCGAAAGGTCGCCCTGGTCGGCGACTCGGCAGGCGGTGGGCTCGTGGTGTCCGCACTGGTTAGCCTGCGTGATGTGGCGGAGACGGCACCCACCGCGGCCGTGACCTGCTCCGCGCTCGTGGACCTGGTGGGTGATGCGCCGTCGATCGCGGAGCGCGCGCACCGGGACCCATTGCCGATCTCACCGCTCGTGGAGTCGATGGGCGCGGCGTACCTGGCGGGGGAGGACCGCAGGCACCCGGTGGCGTCGCCGCTGCACGGCGACCTGCACGACCTGCCGCCGCTCCGGGTCCTGGTCGGGACCGAGGAGGGCCTGCACGACGACTCGATCCGGCTCGCGGCGAAGGTTCGGGCCGCGGGCGGTGAGGTGGAGGTCGAGATCGGCGAGGAGATGGTGCACATCTGGCCGATCTTCACCTTCCTTCCCGAGGCGCAGGCCTCGACCGACCGGTTCGGGGAGTTCCTGCGCGAACGCTTCTCCGCGGCCTGAGTGCCGCCGGCCCGGGACGGGCTCCCCCGGGCCGGCTCGCGCCTCAGCTCAGCGCGAAGCCCTTGTACCCGTCGGCGGCGACGTCGCCCAGAGTCTGGCGGTAGCGTCCGAAGTGGCCGAAGTAGAACACGAAGGCCTTGGCCTTCCCGGGGATGTTCGAGCCGTTGTACCAGGAGTCGGCGTAGGTGATCATCGACCGGCCCGCCTCCTCGTCGACGTGGCGCGACCAGTCCTCCTGCGCCTGGGCCGTCGCCTCGATCCGGGTGAGGCCGTCCCGGCGCATCGACGCGATGCACTCGGTGATCCAGTCGACGTGGGTCTCGATCGTCAGCGGCAGGTTGCCCAGCGTCGCGCCCGGGCCGGTGATCATGAAGAGGTTCGGGAAGTCGACGGTCTGCAGGCCGAGGTACGCCCGCGGGCCCGCCGCCCAGTTCTCGGTGAGCGTGGCCCCGTCCCTGCCCCGCAGGTCGATGCTGAAGAACGGCCCGGTCACTGCGTCGAACCCGGTGGCGAACACGATGACGTCCAACTCGTGCTCGCCCGCCGCGGTGCGGATGCCGTGCGGGGTGATCTCCTCGATCGGCGCCGCCTTGACGTCGACGAGCTCGACGTTCGGCCGGTTGTAGGTCTCGAAGTACCCCGTGTCGACGATCGGTCGCCGCGCCAGGAAGGGGTAGTCCGGCACCAGTTTCTCCCGGGTCTCCGGGTCCTGGACGGTCTCTCGGATGCGGTCCCGCAGGAAGTCCGACATCGTCCGGTTGGCCTCGAGGTCGTAGGAGACGTCCCGGAAGGTGCCGAGGGCGAACTTGATCCCACCCTCGCGCCAGGCCTCCTGGTAGACACGCTCACGCTCCTCGGCGGTCACGTCGAGGGCGCGTCGGCCGTTGTGCTGCCAGGGGAACCCGCCCGCCGAGGATCGGGAGCGCTCGAAGATATCGCCGTAGTGCTCCTTGACGTCGGTCCAGAAGTCCTCGTCGACGGTCTCGTGCCTGGCCGGGATGCTGTACTGCGGGGTCCGCTGAAAGACCGTGAGATGGGCGGCCTGCTCGGCGATCTCGGGGATGGCCTGCACACCCGACGAACCGGTACCGACCACGCCGACCCGCTTCCCGGCCAGGTCGACGCCCTCGTGCGGCCACGACCCGGTGTGGAACCACTGCCCGGCGAACGTCTCGATCCCGGGGATGCGCGGCACGTACTTCGAGATCGTCAGGTGTCCGATCCCGGTGATCAGGTACCGCGCACGCACGGTCTCTCCCGCGTCCGTGGTGACGGTCCAGGTGGCGGAGGGGTCGTCGTAGTGCGCGGCCACGACGCGGGTGCCGAAATCGATGCTGCGTCGCAGGTCGAACCGGTCCGCCACGTGCTCGAGGTAGCCGAGCAGCTCGGCCTGCTTCGGGTACTTCCCGCTCCACTGCCACTCCTGGAGCAGGTCGGGGTCGAACGAGTAGCAGTAGACGAAGGCGTCCGAGTCGCACTTCGCGCCGGGGTAGCGGTTGGAGTACCACGTGCCGCCGACGCCGTCCGTGGCCTCGAAGACCCGGACGTCCAACCCGAGGTCGTCCCGCAGCCGGTGGAGCATGTAGAGGCCGGAGAAGCCGGCGCCGATCACGACCGCGTCCACGGTGGTGGGTGTACTCACGGGTCTTACCTCGATCCGGTCGAAGGGTGGGCGCTGAAGCGCGGGGCGGGTGCGGCGACGATGCGGCCGTCGACCTCGCGGACCGTCCCGCGGGCGGAGAGATGGGGGTGACCCGCCGCCTCGCGCAGGCTCAGCACCGGCGCGACGCAGGCGTCGGTCCCCGCGGCGCGCTCGGTCCAGCCGGCCCGGCTGCACCGGGCGAACGCCTCCGCGAAGGCGGCCCGGATCTCCGCCCACCGCTCGGGTGGGCGGTGGGGGCCGAGCCGCTCGAGGTCGAGAAGTCGCAGGAGTTCCAGGTAGAACGGCTGCTCCACCGCGCTGACGGACATGTACCCGTCGTCGGAGGTGCGGTAGACCGCGTACCAGGGGGTGCCACCGTCGGCGAAGTTGGCGCCGCGCCGGTCCTGCCACAGCCCGGCGGCCATCGCCGAGTGGATGCCGGACAGCAGGTGGGCCGCGCCGTCGACGATGGCGGCGTCGACGACCTGGCCCCGCCCTGTCCGGGTGCGCTCGTGCAGGGCCGCGAGCACGCCGCAGAGCAGGTAGAGCGCGCCACCGCCGTAGTCGCCGACGAGGTTGAGCGGGATCTGGGGTGGACCGTCCGCGGGGCCGACGGCGTGCAGGGCGCCGGTCACCCCGATGTAGTTCACGTCGTGGCCCGCGGACCGGGCCAGGGGCCCGTCCTGGCCCCAGCCGGTCATCCGCCCGACGACGAGGGCGGGGTTGCGGGCCGACAGCACATCCGGGCCCAGCCCCAGGCGCTCCAGGACGCCGGGTCGGTGTCCTTCGAGCAGCACGTCGGCCTCGGCCACGAGGTCCAGCAGCGCCGCCGCCCCCTCCGCGCTCCGCAGGTCCAGGGTGCTGCGTCGCTTGTCGGCGTGCTGGGCGTCCGCGTCGGTGGGGATGACCGAGTCGAGGCCGGAGGGCCGCTCGACCACGGTGACGGTCGCGCCCATCTGGGCCAGGGTCATCCCGGCGAACGGCACGGGGCCGATCGCGGCCAGCTCGACCACCCGCAGACCGGTCAACGGGCCCTCGCGGCGAACCGGCTCCATCGATGCTCCCTACTCTCGCGTCTCCATCATCAGTGAACATGCATACCCAACGGTATGTCAACCGTAGAAATGTGCTGTTAGGAGGGGAATTGCGAGTGCTTCTCAACGTACCGTTGAGTATGTAAAGTTCGACCAAGGCTTCGATACGAGGAGGTGCCACCGTGGGCATCGACGTGACCACCCTGGTCGGCCGCCGCGCGTCCCACCGCTGGGAGCGCTGCTCGGTCGGCGACGTCTTCGAGCGCGTCGCGGTCGCCCGCCCGGACGCCGAGGCGCTGGTCGGGGTGTTCGGGGCGTTCAGCGAGCCGGGGTTCGAGCGGCTCAGCTACGCGCGGGCGGACGCGCTGGCCAACCGGTTCGCCCAGGCCCTGCTC
Organism: Pseudonocardia xishanensis; assembly: GCF_039541715.1. NCBI lineage: Bacteria > Bacillati > Actinomycetota > Actinomycetes > Pseudonocardiales > Pseudonocardiaceae > Pseudonocardia > Pseudonocardia xishanensis. Next base: position 23,124 of record NZ_BAABGT010000061.1, on the reverse strand, counting down.
GCGCGCGGGCTCGGGCGCGGGGACCGGGTGCTGTTCGTCTGTGACAACTCCGTCGAGGCGTTCGTGGCCAAGATCGGCGTGGCGAAGGCCGGATGCGTCGCGGTACCGGTCAACCCGAGCCAGACGCCGGATGTGCTGGCGCACGCCCTCGCCCTCACCGAGCCGGCGCTCGTCGTCGCGGACGCCGGGTGTCGCAGGTTGCCGGACGCGGGCGGCCTGCCCATCGACGTCACGATCCCGATCGGGGGCCCGGTCGGGCCGGGCGAGACCGGCTTCCGGGAGTTCTGCGCGGAGGGCTCGGCGAATCCGCCCGATGTCGACATCGCCGCGGACGACATCTGGCAGATCCTGTTCACCTCGGGCACCACGGCGATGCCCAAGGGCGTGATGATCTCCCATCAGTACTCGTACCTCACGGCGCTGAGCTGGGCGCTGTCCTACACCCGCGGGCTCGACCACGAGTCGCGGCTGCGGATGGCCTGCTTCGTCCCGATCGTCTTCCACGTCGGGGACGCCGCGTACACGATGCCCGCACTGTTCACCGGCGGGTCGATCGTGCTCGGCCGCCGCCACGACGTCGCCGCCGTCGCGGACACGATCGCCGCCGAGCGCGCCACCGCGGTCATCGCAGGCGGGATCGAGCTCGCGAACAGGCTGGTCGATGTTCTGGAGGCGCGCGGCGCCGCGGCGGTGGAGTCGCTGACCTGCATCGTCTACGGACTCGGTCTGCCGAGCGCCGCGATGGCCGCGCGGCTGCAGGCTCTCCGTCCGGGGATCAGCATGCTCGGCATCGCCGGGCAGACCGAGAGCGTGCCCGCCCACCGGTTCGTCGCGAGCGCGTTCCCCGAGAAGCACGCCGAGGCGCTGGAGCGGCACGCGAACGTCGTTGGCTGGCCGAACCCGCTGCTCGCCTCGAAGGTCGTCGACGTCGAGGACGGCACGGACGCCGCCCCGGGCGCCGTCGGCGAGCTCGTCTACCGCTCGCCGGTGATGACGGCGGGCTACTACCGGGACGAGGAGGCGACCCGGCAGGCGTTCGACGGCGGGTGGTTCCACTCGGGCGACCTGGGGTCGACCGATCCCGGAGGCGAGCGCCTGATCGTTGGCAGGCTGAAGGACATGATCAAGACCGGGGGCGAGAACGTGGCGGGGAGCCGCGTGGAGGCCGTCGTGGCCGAGCACCCCGGGGTCGACCGGGTGGCGGTGGTCGGGCTGCCCGACGAGCGGTGGGGCGAGGCCGTCACCGCGGTCGTGGTGCCGAAGCCGGGTGAGTCGGTGGTCGAGGCGGACCTCATCGCGTTCGCCCGGGCCCGGCTGGCCGGGTACGAGACGCCGAAGCGGGTGGTCGTCGTCGACGACCTGCCGACGGACTTCGTGGGCAAGGTCCGCAAGTACGCTCTGCGGGAGCAGTTGATCGCCGGGGCCGCGGACGTCGGTCCGTGAGACGGCGAGCGAGAGAAGGGGCCCGGTCATGGTGACGCGCGCGGAGATGTCGATCCGCACCCGGGCGAGCCTGATCAGCGCGGCGATGGACCTGCTGGCGACCCGGTCGTACGACGACATGAGCGTGGGGGACGTCGCCGCCGCGGCCGGGGTGACCAAGGGGGCCTTCTACCACCACTACGTGGGGAAGGAGGAGCTCGTCTTCGCGCTCCAGCAGCACTTGCTGGACGAGGCGATCGACGCCTCGGCCGTGATCGTCGCGGAGCGTCTGCCGCCCGCGGAGGAGCTGCGCGCCCTCGTCCGGCTGCACCTCACCGCCGTCGTCGAGCACCGGCAGGCGCTGTCGGTCAGCCTGCCCGAGCGCCGCTCGGCGGGCCCCGAGAAGTGGGCCGTGATCCGCGCCAAGCGGAACCGGATCGAGGCGTTCGTCGTCGAGTGCATCGAACGCGGTCGGGAGACGGGCGCCTTCGGGCCCGGCGACGATCCCCGGCTGCTGGCGTACGGGATGCTCGGCATGTGTTACTGGAGCAACGTGTGGTTCCGTCGGAACGGCAGCTGGAGCATCGACGAGGTGGCCGACGTGCTCAGCCGGATGGTGCTCGACGGGGTGCGTGCCGGCGCCTAGACGTCCGGGGCCTGCGGCCTACAGCGAGGTCTGCAGGTCCAGCACGCTGCGGCCGAGGTAGCCGGTGTCGTCCCGGTCGCCGACCGTCTGGCTCGCGGTGATCGCCGACTGGATCTCGCCCGTGCGCAGCGAGAGGATCTCGGCGTACTCGGGGTGCGGGAAGACGTAGAACCGCCCCGTCACGATCGCGTCGACCACCACGTCGCCGACGTGCTCGGGCGCCATGCCCGGCGTCGGCTTGTCGAGGGTGACGGTCGGCTCCTGGGTCGGCGCCGCACCGCGGAGCGCACTGGTGTTCTTGTGCAGCCCGGTGTCCACGAGGCCCGGGCACAGCACGGCGACGGACACTGCGGTCCCGGCGAGCTCCGCGCGCAGGGTCTCGGACACGGCCAGCGCCGCGTACTTGCTCAGCACGTAGTCGCCGGCGCCCGCCAGGGCGAAGTGGGACAGGATCGACGCGGTGTTCACGATCTGCGCCGGGAACCCGTCCACCTTCATGGCCGGGACGAAGGTCCGGATCCCGTTGAGCACGCCGCGTACGTTGACGTTCAGCACGAGGTCGAGGTCGGCGTCGGACAGCTGATCGAGCGTCGCGCGGGCGGGGCCCACGCCGGCGTTGTTGCACAGGATGTCCACGCGGCCGAAGGCCTCGGCAGCGACCGCGGCGGCAGCCCTCCAGGCCGCGAGGTCCGCGACGTCGAGCGCCACCGGCACGGCTTCGACCCCGCGTCCGGTGAGCTCGGCGGCGACCTCGCGGACCGACCGCTCGTCGATGTCCGCTACAACGACCCGGACACCGCGGTCCGCCAGCCGCTGCGCGATGGCGCGGCCGATGCCGGATCCCGCCCCCGTGACGAACGCGGCCTTCCCGGCCAGCTCGTCGGCACTCTGCACGAAGCTCATCTCGCCACCTCGACTGAAGTCGGATCGGCCGGTCCCGGACGCACCGCCCGAGAGAACCTGGGGTCGCCGCGTCCATCGCGGCCCGGCGGCGGGACGCTATCGCCGGTCCGGGAAGCCCGTCCACTGTCGCAACTACCAGTGTCCGCCACCGCCTGCACCGACGACCCTCAGCGGGAACCGCCTGGCCTGGCGCTCGGGGTCGCCGTCGGCCGCGGTTCGTCTCCCACCAGAGCACTGCTGCCCTGAGAGGTCTTCGTGAAACCGATCCGCACCATCCTCGCCCTCCTGCTCACGGCGGGGGTCACCGCCGCGTGCGGGACGGACGCCGCCGCACCCGCCGACGGGTCCGGACCCGTCGACGTCACCTACATCGCCGATCTCTCCGGCCCCGGTGCGGCCTACGGCAAGCGCTACGTCGAGGGGGTCCAGTACCAAGTCGACCAGATCAACAAGGCCGGTGGCGCGGGCGGTCACCGCATCGAGCTGTCGGTGGTCGACTCCGGGACGGACCAGAAGCAGGGGCTCGCCGCGATGACCTCGGCGGCCCGCGGCTCCGCCGACGTGGTGATGTACGCGCCGCTGGGCAACCTGGCGCTGGCGATGGCGCCGGTCGCGCAGCAGAACGGGGTGCCGTTCATCGTCGGGCAGGCGGCGAGCAAGGGGATCACCGAGACCGGCGACCACGTCTACCGGATCACGATGAGCGACATCCACTACTGGGAGCCGATGCTCAAGCGGATGCACGACCGCGAGGGCGTCACATCGGTCGCGATCGTCTACGCCGCGGACAACAACAGCACGACCGAGGCTGCGGCCTTGATCCCGGAGCTCGGCGCGAAGCTGGGGGTCCGGGTCACTGAGTCCGTCGCGATCAAGTCCGCCGACGTCGACTTCGCCACCCCCGCCGCCCGCGTGCTCGCGGGCAATCCGGACGCCGTGGTCGTGCTGGCAGTGGGCCCGGGCAACTCCTCGATCATCACCGCGCTGCGCCAGCGCGGCTACGCGGGCAAGTTCTTCGGCGGCGTCAATGTGCAGGGCGGGGTCCTCGGACCGGCGGGCGACGCGGCCAAGGGCACCTTCGTCGCGACCTCGTTCGTCGCCGCCGAGCAGCTGCCGTGGGCGAGTGGCACGGCGTTCTCCGCCGAGTACACCGCGGCGACCGGCTCGGCCCCGGACAACTTCATCGCGGGCGGACACGACCAGTTCGTGTTCCTGCAGAAGGCGGTGGAGTCCCTGGGAACGGGCGCGGTGGACCGCGAGTCGATCAACGGTGCGCTCGCGAAGGTCGCCGCGGAGGGTTTCCCGGGCGCGGCCGGCGACCCGATCGTCTTCAAGGACCGCAACGCGCTGACCCCCGGTGTCGTCGGGGTCTGGGACGGGACGAAGTTCGTGCTCGCCCCCGACCAGGGCGCGGGCCTGTTCGACCCCACGACCTCCTGACTCCGGGCGAGACGACGCCACCCGGTCGCCGCAACTGTCGGTTGTGACAGTGGTCCGACCGGGTGGCACCTCTCATGCTGAACGAACATACCCGTGGGTCGGTTCGTTCTCCGGACGGATCCGGCTCGCGCGGTCAGTCAGAGCAGTGCTGCCCTGAGAGGTGCCCCCAGATGAGAACCACGCGCGCCGTCCTCGCCCTGGCGCTGGCCGCCGGGCTCGCCACCGCCGCCTGCGGGACCGGAGGCGGATCCTCCGCGCCCGGCGGTGCCCAGACCGTCGACATCACCTACATCGCGGACCTGTCCGGGCCCGCGGCCGTCTACGGCAAGCCCTACGTCGACGGGGCGAAGTTCCAGGTCGACCAGATCAACAAGGCGGGTGGCGTGCACGGTCGGCAGCTGACGATCGACGTCGTGGACTCCGGCACCGACCAGAAGCAGGCGGTCGCGGCCATGACCGCGGCGGCCCGCGGCGACGCGGACGTGGTGATGTACGCGCCGATCGGCAGCCTGGCACTGCCCATGGCGCCGATCGCCCAGCAGAGCAAGGTGCCGTTCATCGTCGGACAGGCCGCGAGCAAGGGCATCACCGAGGCCGGGGACCACGTCTACCGGATCACCACCAACGACATCCACTACTGGGAGCCGCTGATCGCGCGGATGCGGGACCAGAACGGCGTCAAGTCCATGGCGATCGTCTACGCCAGCGACAACACCAGCACCACCGAGGTGGCCCAGCAGCTGCCGGACATCGCGGCGAAGCTCGGGATCACGGTCACCGACTCGGTGCCGGTGAAGTCCAACGACGTCGACTACGCCACCCCGGCGGCGAAGGTCCTCGCCGGCGACCCGGACGGCGTGGTCATGATGGCCGTCGGCCCGGGCAACGCGTCGATGATCACGACCCTGCGCCAGCGTGGTTTCGACGGCGTGTTCTTCGGTGGCGCCAGCCTCGCGGGCGGGGCACTCGTTCCGGCAGCCGCCGAGGCCCACGACACCTACCTGGCCACGCCGTTCGTCGCGTCCGACCAACTGCCGTGGGCGAGCGGGGTCGACTTCACGAAGGAGTACACGGCGGCGACCGGATCGGCACCGGACAACTTCAGCGCGGGCGGGCACGACCAGGTCGAGTTCGTGCACCAGGCCCTGGAGTCCCTCGGGGACACCCCGTCGGACCGCAACGCGCTCAACGGCGCCCTCGCCACGGTCGCGAGCAAGGGCTTCGCGGGCGCGACGGGCGACCCCGTCACCTTCGCCGACCGCAACGCGCTGACGCCCGGCGTCGTCGCGATGTGGGACGGCACCAAGCTCGTCCTCGCCCCCGGCCAGACCACCGGCCTGATGGCCCCCGGCACGTCCTGACCACCGCCCACCGGCGAGGAGGAGCACCATGCTCGGGCAACTGCCCAACGCGGTCGCGCTCGCGTCCGTGTACACCCTGTTCACCCTGGGGCTCACCCTCTGCTGGGGTGTGCTGAACGTGCTCAACCTCGCCCACGGCGCGCTGTTCGCGGCGAGCGCGTTCCTGGCCTACCGGCTCACCCAGGTGGTGCCCGGGATCCCGCTCTGGGCGCTGTTGCCGATCATGGCCGTCGGCATCGGGCTGCTGTCCGCCCTGGTCCAGGTGCTGGTGTTCGCCCCGATCCGCGCCCGCGGCGCGGGGGAGCACGACGTGGAGATGCGCACCCTGATCGCCGGGGTCACGGTCGCGGCCGCGATCACGACGGTCGGGGCGATCCTGACTGAGCACCAGCCCTTCGCGCTGCCGCGCGAGGCCCTGGAGGTCACCACGTTCGACGTCCTCGGGGCACCGGTGACCAACGTCCAGGTCCTGCTGCTGGTCGCGGCGGTCGTCCTCGCGTGCGGGCTGCTCGGCTACGTCCGCTACACCCGCGACGGCCGGGCGCTGCGGGCTGTCGCGGTGGACCGCCGGGCCGCGCGGCTGATGGGCATCCCGGTGCGCAGGCTGGAGGTCCAGGCCCTCGCGCTGAGCGGGGCGCTGGCCGGGGTGGCCGGGCTGTTCTTCGCCCTCTACCTCGGCGCCGGGGACGCGCACATGGGCGACACCCTGCTGCTCAAGGCGTTCGCCATCGTCATCCTCGCCGGGGTCGGCAGCCTCGGCGGAGCCGTGGTGTTCGCGTTCGTACTGGCCTTCGTCGAGGCATACGTCGGCTACTACGCCGGCGCCGACCTGCGGGACGTCGCTGCGTTCGCGCTGATCATCGTCATGCTGCTGGTCCGTCCGACGGGGTTGTTCCCGCGGGCGATCGGGCAGCGGGCGTGAGGGGAACGAGATGATCGACCTGTTCGCCGCGAACGAGGGTGTCATCGCGGGTGCCCTGGTGTTCGCCCTGCTGGCGTACAGCCTTCAGGTGGCCCTGCGGGCCGGGGTGTTCTCGTTCGCCGGGTTCGCCGCCTACGGCATCGGCGCGTACGGCTCGGGCTTTCTGCTGCTGGAGGGTTGGAACGAGGTGGGCGCGATCCTGGTCGTGCTCGTCGGCGTCGCCCTCCTGGGCTGGCTGTTCGCCGTGCTGTTGACCCGGCTGAAGTCGCTGTACCTGGCCATGGCCACGCTGGCCCTGGTGCTGCTGGTGCAGTCCGCGGCGCTCGCCGCCGAGCCGGTCACCGGTGGCGCGCTGGGGATGTACGGTGTCCCGCCCGTGGTCGACACGCTCACCACGCTCGTCGTCACCGCGGCCGTGCTCGTCGGGGTGCTGCTGACCCAGCGGGGCAGGCCCGGCCGTCGGCTGCTGGCGCTGCGCACGGACGAGGCACTGGCCGAGGCGATGGGCATCGACGTGCGGCGCCGCCAGCGCGTCGCGTTCGTCTGGAGCACCGTCCTCGGCGGGATCGCGGGGATCTGCCAGCTCAGCCTGGTGGGGGTGTTCACCCCCGAGGACGTCGGGTTCCCGGTGATCGTCACGACGCTGACCGTGTTGGTGCTGGGCGGCACCTGGCACTGGGCCGGGCCGATCGTTGGCGCGGTGCTGACCGCGTTCCTGCCGTTCTGGCTCGCCGCGGTGGGGGACTGGCGCCCGGTGGTCGAGGCGCTGGTCACGGTGCTGGTCGTGATTTTCCTGCCGGGCGGCTTGGTGTCGCTGGTCCAGCGCGGCGGCGGTGCGCTGCGCGGTCGCGGACGGCGGAGCAAGCCTCCGGAACCCGTCGAACCCGCGGCGGTCACCCCCGCCGAGATGCGTACGGAGGCCGTCCGATGATCCTGGAGCTCGACGAGGTCGCCGTGTCGTACGGCGGCGTGCACGCCGTCCGGGGGGTGTCGCTGGGGCTGCGCGAGGGCGCCCTGCACGCCCTGGTCGGCCCCAACGGCTCCGGCAAGACCACCTTGATCAACGCCGTCTCCCGGCTGACGCACCTGTCCGGCGGGACGATCACCTTCGATGGCGCGGACGTCTCCGGTCTGCGGCCGCACCAGGTCTACCGGCGCGGTCTCGCTCGCACGTTCCAGGGCATCCGGCTCGTCGAGGACCTCACCGTCCGGGAGAACGTGGCCCTGGGGTTCGAGGGCCGCACGCCGGAGGCGCGGTGGTTCCGTCGCGGGGCGTCCGGGGCGGCGCTGAGTGCCGCCGACGAGGCCCTGGACCGGCTCGGGATCGCGGGGGTCGCCGCCGAGCGGCCGGGTGAGCTCCCCTACGGCGTGCAGCGCCGGGTCGAGATCGCCCGCGCGCTGGCGGGTGATCCCCGCGTCCTGCTGCTCGACGAGCCGGTCGCGGGAATGGGTGCCGCCGAGCGCGTCGAGATCGGGGAGACCCTGCGGCAGTTGCGCGCAGACGGGATGACCCTGCTGCTGGTCGAGCACGACCTCGCGTTCGTGCTGGGCTTGGCCGACCAACTGTTCGTGCTGGACTTCGGCACGCTGCTTGCCTCGGGCGACCCGCACGAGACCGCCGCGCTGCCTGCCGTGCGGACCGCCTTCCTGGGACCCGAGGAGCGTCGCCGTGACCGCAGTGCTTGAGGTGTCCGGCCTGGTCGTCGGCTACGGGGCGGTCACCGCAGTGCAGGGGGTCGACCTCGTGCTCGAGGCGGGCACCGTGGCCGTGGTGATCGGCGCGAACGGGGCGGGCAAGAGCTCGCTGATCAACGCGGTCAGCGGGCTCGTCCCGGCGCGCTCGGGCAGCGTCCGGTTCCGCGGGGAGGAGATCCTCGGCAGACCCGCGCACACCATCGCCGCGCAGGGCGTGGTGCAGGTGCCCGAGGGCAGGCGGATCTTCGCGCCGCTCACCGTCGAGGAGAACCTCGCACTGGGCGCCTACACGACCCGCTCGGCCAAGCGCCGCAGGGAGATCCTGGACTCGGTCTACACCACGTTCCCGGTGCTGGCGGAGCGCCGGAGCAGCGTCGCGGGGCTGCTCAGCGGCGGCCAGCAGCAGATGGTGGCGCTGGGCCGCGCGCTCATGGCGGACCCGACCGTCCTGCTCCTCGACGAGCCGTCGATGGGGCTGGCCCCGGTCATGGTCGACGTCGTGATCGACGCGATCGAGGAGATGGCCAGGGCGGGCGAGCTGTCGATCCTGCTGGTCGAGCAGAACGCGGCGGCCGCGCTGTCGGTCGCCTCGCACGCCTACGTCGTCGAGAACGGGCTGGTGGTGCTGTCGGGGCCCGTCGCGGAGATCCGCGACGACCCGGCGGTGGCCCGCGCCTTCCTGGGCCTCGACACCGAGGCCACTAACGGATGAGGGGGAGAGACCCGGTGACCACACGACCGGTCGCGGTCATCACGGGCGGAGCGGGCGACGTCGGCCGCGCCACGGCCAGGGCGCTCGTCGACGGCGGCGCGCACGTCCTGCTCGTCGACCTCGACGAGGCCGCGCTGAAGGACGCCGCCACCGCATTGGGCGAACACGTCTCGACGTGCGTCGCGGACGTCTCCGACCCCGCCGACGCCGCGCGGTACGCCGCGGCGGGCTCCGAGCTCGGCGAGGTCCGGATGTTCTTCAACAACGCGGGCGTCGAGGGGCCCGTCGGCAACGTCGTGGACCTCGACGTCGACGCCTTCGACCGCCTGATGGCGGTCAACGTGCGCGGCATCTTCCTCGGCCTCAAGCACGTGCTCCCGCTCATGCCGCCCGGGTCGGCGGTGGTGAACACCGGCAGCACCGGCAGCCTCTCGGGCCAGCCGGAGATGTCGGCCTACGTCGCGTCGAAGCACGCCGTGCTGGGCCTGACCCGCGCGGTGGCCAAGGAGACCGTCGAGCAGGGGATCCGGGTCAACATCGTGTGCCCGGGCCCCTTGGAGGGCAAGCTCTTCGCGACGATCCTGGAGCGCCGCAGCGCAGATCCGGCCGACGCCACCGGGGCGATCCCGATGGGAAGACTCGGCAGGCCGGAGGAGGTCGCGAGCGTGGTCGCGTTCCTGCTGTCGGACGCGGCTACCTATGTGACCGGGGCGACGTACGTCGTCGACGGGGGTCGGCGGGCCTGACCCGGCCCGCTCGGACTGGCGAGGATACCCCAGACTTGACGGCCCCGTGAGCACAGGCCAGCTCCGACTCCGGAGGCGACACCCGCGCTGGTGCGCACGTCGACGATGTGCCCGGCGCGTTGCTGCGCATCACCGGGAGCACTGCGGGGGTGACATTCAGAAATCTCAGGACGTCGGTGTCGAAGAAGGCCCTCACCGTGTCGACCGGGGTCTCCTCGATGGAGCCGAAGACGCCGTAGCCAGCGTTGTCCACAAGGCGGTCGGTGCGTTCGAAGCGCTTTACGGCCGATGTCACAGCGTTGGTCGTCTCGTTCTCGACGGTGACGTCGAGTGGTAGGGCCCGTAGGCGGCCTGCGGCCTCGGGGAAGGCGTCGGCGACCGCGCGTGGCTCGCGTGCGGTGGCGACGACTTTATCGCTGGCCGTGGGAGCTGCCGCGTGAGCTGTCCCGAAGCCTCGCGAGGCGCCGGTGATGAACTAGACGGTCATGGATCCCCGACGGGTTGGGGACTCCTCGGGGAGACCCGTCGTGACCGAATAGGACATATGGAGCTTTCCGTCAATTCTGTAGAGCTTCTTGACCAATCATCGCTGCCGTGAGATTGTAGCTAGCGCTAGATCGCGGCTCAATCGGGTAAGTCCGTTCTGTCCTTCCAATTTGTCGAGCCGAAGGGGATTATTTGCACGAACCTGCTGGAGGCGGGACGATCTGTGTCGGTTATGGCGCTTAATGAGTCGACGCTCGCGTCGGCTAGCTCACTGCAACCTCCGGACGACTGAATATGGTCAGTCTCGCGCCTCACGGAGGTCGATGCGAATGGCAGGCGGTGTCGTGTCGTTACGGCGCGGACATCGCGTCATCACCGGGGTCCAACGCGTTTTTGGCGGACTCCACTCGGAGGCATCGCTCCCGCGCGTCATCCGAGAGTCGCTCACCTTTCTGCAGTTCAACGGTTGTCGTTCGCAAAGGAGTATTTGTATGGCATCGTCCTCGGCTGAGTATGCCCAAGTCGTTGACAATCGCACGCGAAGGCGCGCAGCGCAGGCGTCCATTATCGGTACGGTCCTCGAATATTACGACTTCAGTCTGTATGCGGCGGCTGCTGCGACGGTCTTCGGCGCCGTCTTCTTCGCCGGTGCGAGCCCGGCGGTCGCCACCTTGCAGGCGGTGGCGACATTCGCGGTCGGATTCCTCGTGCGTCCGATCGCGGGGACCATCTTGGGCGGGCTGGGTGACCGCTACGGCCGAAAGCGGATCCTGCTCTTCACCATGGTGCTCATGGGTGTGGCGACGTCACTGATCGCGGTCGTGCCGACACGGGAGCAGATCGGCTGGCTAGCACCGGTTCTGCTGATCGTGCTGCGACTGCTGCAGGGTATCGGAGCGAGCGCCGAGTACTCGGGTGCGACCCTGGTCGCCGTGGAGTTCGCCAAGCCGGGGCAGCGAGGCCTGCTGGGATCTCTTCCGGGCGCGGGCTCGACGCTCGGGGCGGCACTGGGTACCCTCATGCTTCTCCTGTTCTCTACGGTCCTCAGTCGCGAGCAATTTCTTTCGTGGGGTTGGCGTGTGCCGTTCCTGCTCAGCCTCGTACTCGTCGCGTACGCACTATGGCTTCGCATACAGCTGCCGGAGACCCCGGAATACGAGCGCTCCGAGGGCGTCTCCAGCCGCACCTCTACGCCGGTGCGGGATACGCTGCGACAGCACCCGCGCGCGTTAATATGTATCGTCGTCGCCGTGACCGGTCAGATCGGTCTTAGCTATTTCTACACGGTTTTCATGGCGACGTACGCCACCAACCAGCTCGGATTCGACGCGAGCCAGACCTTCATCGGCCTGCTGGTCGCCCAACTCGGTTCCTCGCTGACGTTTCCCTTCTTCGGATGGTTGTCCGACCGGATCGGGCGCCTGCCCGTGATGTTCTTTGGGTTCGCATTCTCCGCTGCGCTTGCTTTCCCGGCGTTCTTCCTGACAACCGATGGAGCGTTGCTCGGGTACTGTGTCATGGTGTTTCTGGGCAATGCGATCGGAAGCGGAGCCGTCTTCGCCGTACTGGGCACCTTCATCAGCGAGCATTTCCCGCCGCATCGACGTTTCAGCAGCATGGGGCTGAGCCGGGAGACCGGGAACGCTATTGGCGCCGCGGTGGTTCCCTTGCTCGCGGTGGCCCTCTCCTTCGAGTCGGGCACCTCGTCGCTCAGTCTGCTGCTCATCGGTTTGTCTGTGCTGGGAGCCGCGGCGATCGCGTTGATGCCGAAGACGCCCGCAGGGGCTTACCGTGCCCCGACCGCAGTCCAGGCCGAAGGACCAGCAGCCGGGTAGGACCGAGGGAGGCTCTTGCAATCCGTGGTGGGGTCCAGGTGGCGCGACGATTTCGCCGCCGGGAACTCTGTGGGATCCGGACTCTGCCTGCTGGAGGCGAGCGACGCGAGACCGGGCCGGCTTGCCACGCGCGCAAACTTGAAGCACGAGCGTGCATCGCGACTCACTCCAATGCTAGCCTGTATAGCAAGCGCTAACTAGACATGTGGCGCTCGGCGCGTGTGCGTGCAACGTGACTCACACCGGCTCAACCAGCCTCGGCGCTCAGGCGGAGAGTGATTCAGATGTCTAGTCGCACGCTTAGAGGGGTTCTCGGTCGACGACCTGGCGGTGTTCGAGGAGATCACGCAGCTGATGGCGGCCTGCGCCTACTGCGTCGGCAACGAGGAGTGGTAGCGCTGGGCTTCGTTATTCACACCGGACACCCGGGTAGAGGAGGTGGGTTCGCCGTCGCCCGGGATCCCTTCATGAACGAGCGGGTGCCCGTTCCGGCTCCTCTTCATGTTCCTCGACCGTCCGGTCGCCTTCGACTGGCCGTTGGTCGGGCGTGATGCCACCCAGTCGTTCGGTGAGACGCTTGAGGTGGACAACCGGACCACGCATCACCTCTTCATTTCGGAGATCATGCCGACGTCCGTCGACACCGCGACGGCAACCTGGCCCATGGAGGACTACGCCTGATGGCCGAAAGGGTCGCTGGTGCGGTCTCAGGACGGTTTCGGATACTACCACGAGACCTACGAGCGGCTGAACGACCACCGGTGGTACATCACCACCATCGACTTTGCGTACATCTGGGTCAATCGGCGACATTCGTTCATACCCCTGATAACAGTCATTTGGCTAGGGTCGCCGAGTAGCTGGAAGCTCCGTCGAGTCGAGGCGAACGATGGTAGGTGACACGAGCGCGGTGAGCCGACCGCGCCGATCACGCTACTTCTTCTAGGAGGACTGATGCAGAGAATCCCCATGCACGTCGACGGCCTGGACCGCCTGCCCGCCTCGGGGGAGTGGTTCGAGACGGAGGATCCCTTCCAGGGCAGCGCCTGGGCCGAGGTCGCGCGCGGCGAACGGTCGGACGTCGACGCCGCGGTGACCGCAGCGCACCAGGCGCTGACCGTCGGCGCGTGGTCCACACTCACCCACACGGCCCGAGGTCTCATTCTGAACAGGGTCGCGGACGGCATCTCCGCGAACGTCGACCGCCTGGCCGAGCTCGAGGTGCGGGACAACGGGAAGTTGCTGGCCGAGATGCGGGGGCAGGTCGCCTACCTGCCCGAGTGGTTTCGCTATTACGGAGGGCTGGCGGACAAGATCGAGGGAACCGTCATCCCGATCGACAAGCCCGGCCACTTCACCTTCACGCGTCGCGAGCCGATCGGCGTGGTCGCGATCATCACGCCGTGGAACTCCCCGCTGATGCTCCTCGCGTGGAAGCTGGTGCCGGCGTTGGCCGCCGGGTGCACCGTCGTCATCAAGCCGTCGGAGTTCACGAGTGCCTCGACGGTCGAGTTCGTCCGGGTCCTGGAGGCGGCAGGGCTTCCTCCGGGAGTCGTGAATGTCGTGACGGGCTTCGGCGCGGAGGTGGGTGCGCCGCTCGTCGAGCACCCCTTGATCCGAAAGGTCGGGTTCACCGGCTCGGACACCACGGGTCGCCTCATCGGGGCCCAGGCGGCGGGCAACCTGAAACGGCTCACCCTCGAGCTGGGCGGGAAGTCCCCGAATATCGTCTTCGCCGATGCCGACCTCGACGCCACGGTGAACGGAGTCATAGCCGGGATCTTCGCCGCCACCGGGCAGACCTGCATCGCCGGATCTCGCCTGCTGGTCCAGTCGTCGGTGCACGACGAGGTCGTAGAGCGGGTGGTGGCAATGAGCAGGTCGGCCCGTATGGGCGATCCGATGGATGCCGAGACGCAGGTCGGGCCGGTCACCACTCGTCCGCAGTACGAGAAGGTCCTCAACTATATTGCCGTTGCGCGGGCCGAGGGCGCCACACTGGCTCTCGGGGGCCGTCCCGCGGACCGGCCTGAGTGCGGGAACGGGTGGTTCGTCGAGCCAACGATCTTCACCGGCGTCGACAACCGCATGCGGATCGCCCAGGAAGAGGTCTTCGGTCCGGTCCTCGCGGTCATCCCGTTCGAGGACGAGAACGACGCAGTCCGCGTCGCCAATGACTCGCTCTACGGCCTGGGGGCCGGCGTGTGGACCTCGGACATCGGGCGCGCATTCCGGATGAGCGAGCGCATCCAGGCAGGCACCGTCTGGGTCAACACCTACCGAGCAGTGAGCTTCATGGCACCGTTCGGCGGCGTGAAGGACTCTGGCATCGGCCGCGAGAACGGCATTTCCGCCGTCGACGAGTACCTCGAGACCAAGACGGTCTGGATGAACACCGGAGCGCCGACGGGGAGTCCCTTCGTGATGCGGTGACGGCTGTCCGGAGCCGGGCGGGCGTCGCCAGGCCTTACTTGACGGCGTCCTGTGGTTGAGGGAGCATCAGCCAGATAGCAGTCTAACGAGCGTTCGACATAACTCCTCGCGGAGGGGCGAGAACGACTCTGACCCGCGAGGTCGCAGCACAGAGAGGGCTCATTGATGAGTTTCCGTCAGTCGGTCGAGAGCATCGCCCGGATCAATGCCACGCTGAAGAACAAGCGCCTCAGTGGCGAGCGCATCGAGGTCGCGTTCCGTAGCGACCCGAAGGTCATCGCGTCGGCGCTGCCGGCGCCTCTCGAGCCGAGCGGCAACGACCGAGTGACGGTTCGCGTCACCCGCTGGGTGACGAACTACTGCGGCGCCTTCACCATGGCCGGGCTCTATGTGGATGCGGCTCACGATGGCCTTCCCGGTGAGTACATCCTCTCCATGTTCATCGACTCCTACGATGCCGCCCTGCTGATCGGACGCGAGGGCTTCGGCGAGCCGAAGAAGATGGCGTCGATCGACCTCTTCCGCAGCGGGAACGGATTTGTCGGCACGGTGGACCGGATGGGTACTCGGTTGATGACCCTGAACGTCGCGACCGGTGAGGACGAGGGTCCCAGTAGGGGTGGCGGAGTGCTCTACTCCGTCAAGGCGACGCTCGCGCTCGGCGGCGGGTTGCAGGAGGATGCACTGCTTCTGGCTCAGGAGGTGGACGTCACGAGCTCGGAGAACCGTCGCGGAGCCGGTGCGGTCACCCTCGGTGGCACCGCTCACGATCCGCTCGACGAGTTCCCGGTTCTGGAGGTGCTCGGTGCGTCCTATGCGGTCTCCGAAATGGGTGAGCCCCGGCCCGTGGCAGGTGGTGAGCACCTCCGAGCCGTGATCCCCGCGGAGGAGTTCCTGCCTTTTCACTACGGACGCCTGGACGACTGGAGTGCACACGACGCCCTCGGGCCGCTGGAGAGTGGCCGGGCCTGATCCATCGACAACCGGCAGGGGCCGACGAGTCGACGGGCGGACAACGGATAACCGGTCTGCACTCGGGGTGTGAGTCTGGTTGCTGCCCATGCCCTCCACTCGGTCAGGGTGAGGACCGAGCCCCAGTCAGGGCCTGAGCCCCGGAGTCGACGGGAACCCGCCGATCGACAGCACCCCTCTGGAGATGGTGACCATGACAGCAGAGACATACGAGCCGGGCCGGGCGCGCCCGGTGCCGCAGCCGGGCCTGATGATGGACTTCCCGCTGACCGTCCATCACATCTTCCGCAGGATGCAGGGCATCCACGGTGCGAGGAAGGTCGTCACCCTGGTCGACCCGGAGACGGGCGCGGTCACCGAGCGCGACTTCCGGGACGTGGCCGCCCGCGCCGGTCGGTTGGCGCACGCGCTGGAACGACTCGGCGTCCGCCCGGGTGACCGGGTCGCAAGCCTGGCATGGAACAACGCCCAGCACCTCGAGATGTACCTGGCCGTGATGTGCATGGGGGCTGTACTACACACCATGAACCTCCGTCTCCACGGCGACCAGCTCGCGTACACCGTGGAGCACGCTGGGGACAGCGTGGTGGTCGTCGAGAGCTCGCTCGCCGGGCAGTTCGCAGAGGTCCTCCCGCAGCTGCCCGGTGTCAGGCACGTCGTTGTCATCGCCGAGCCCGGCGAAGAATGCCCGGATCTACCCGGCGCGCTGGACTTCGAAGCGCTCCTGGCCCAGGAGCGCCCGGACTTTGCGTGGCCGGAGATCGACGAGCGCTCGGCCGCCGCGCTTTGCTACACGTCGGGGACCACGGGCGACCCCAAGGGCGTCATGTACTCCCACCGGTCGATCGTCCTCCACGCGCTCGCGATGTCCGGTGCCGACGTCTACGGCATCACCAGCCGAGACCGGGTGCTGGCACTGGTGCCGCTCTTCCATGCCATGGGCTGGGGCCTGCCCTTCGTGTGTGGTCTCGTCGGCAGCGACATCGTCATGCCGGGCCGACACCTCAAGCCTGCCCCCCTGGCCCGGCTGATCGAGGAGCAGCGGGCGACCTGGTCGGCCGGCGTCCCGACGCTGTGGCTCGACCTCCTTCACCACCTCGACAGCATCCCGCCTGCTGATAGGACCCCTGACCTGTCATGCCTGCAGACGATCCTCTGTGGGGGGACGGCGGTGCCCGAGAGTCTTGTCCGGGAGTACGACGAGCGGTTCGGTGCCGAGATGATCGAGGGTTGGGGGATGACCGAGATCTTCCCGGGCGCCACCGTCGAGCGGGTCGACCCGGGCGACTTCGCCGTCGGGGTTGGCGCGCGGCGCAAGAGTGCCGGTCGGATCTCGCCGCTGTACGAGCTCCGCCTCGTCGATGGCGATGGCGTCGTCCTGCCGCATGACGGTGTTGCAGTGGGTGACGTCGAGGTTCGTGGCCCGTCCGTGGCGAGCGGTTACTTCGACGCGCCCGCGGCCACCGCCGCAGCCATCCACGACGGCTGGCTCCGCACGGGCGACGTCGGGACGATCGACGGCTCCGGCCACCTGCGCATCACCGACCGTGCGAAGGACGTCATCAAGTCCGGTGGGGAGTGGATCTCCTCGCAGGACCTCGAGGTCGAGCTCGTCGCCCACCCGGCGGTACGCGAGGCGGCCGTCATCGGAGTTGCGGATCCGCGCTGGGGCGAGCGGCCGCTCGCCTTCGTTGTGCTCGGGGCGCCGGTCACCGAGACGGAACTGAGGGAATACCTCTCCGCCCGGGTAGCGCGATGGTGGGTGCCCGAGCACTTCCGGATCGTCGAAGAGATCGCCCGTACCACGACCGGCAAATACGACAAGAAGGTGCTGCGTTCGTGGGCCGGCGCCAACCGGGTGTAGGGACGTCCAGTCGGCGCTCGATCGATCGGTCACGGTCTCGGGCGACCCGACCCGTCGTTCCGGTGCTGATCCGGGCGACGAACGTCGCGATCTCAGCTCACAGAGGTCTTCGAGACGTTGCGCTCGGCGGACGCGGCGCCGGTTGCTGTGTCGGCAGTGGAAGCGCAGTCGCGGCGCGATAACGAATCGACGATTCGGCTGGGCATGACGCCAAGCAGGGGTCGGTGAAACGCCGACCGAAGACGGGTCCGCACAGCGGCGAGGGCCGAGGCAAAGCTCCAATGTTCACCTCGATTCGGTCGGCGCGCCCTCGCGACGATGACGTGCCTCTTGTGTCCCTGAAAGATGGGGGCGCCGGGCGGTGGGCTCGTGCAGCCTTGATGAAAGATCAACTCTGGCCGTCGATGCCGAGATCGCCCGGCGGATGCTTGGCCGAAGTGGACAACGGGTCGTCGGGCGTTGCTTGACGGGACGTCCGCGCCATGCAACGTTAGCTAGCGCTAGGTACGTCACCTGAGGGTAGCGGTCTGCGCTTCTCGGGGATCGAGCCCGAGCAGGAACCCCGCGAGGTAGAGCGAGAGCAGAGGGACGTGGATGAGCGACTTCGTACTGAGTAGAGTCGAGGGGCACGTCGGCTGGCTCACTCTGAATGACCCCGATCGATTGAACCCGGTGACGTTCGCCCGTATTGCGGAGATAGGCGCAGCCGCAGAGGCTATGTCGTGCCGCGATGACGTGCACGTCGTCGTCGTCACCGGTGCCGGCCGCGCGTTCTGCGCCGGTGCCGATCTGTCCGGGGCGGATACCTTCCTGACGCAGGACAGTCCGCCTGCGAGCGGGTCCATGACCGAGGGCGCGGGTTTATGGGCGCTTACCGCGATGCGTCAGCCGGTGATCGCCATGCTGAACGGTGCGACGGTCGGCTATGGCCTCGAGCTCGCGTTGCAGGCAGACCTACGCATCGCTGCGGCCAGTGCTCGCCTCGGGCACCCCGCTGTGAAGCTCGGGACCATCACGGACACCGGCGCCGCCACATGGCTGTTGCCTCGCCTCGTCGGCTCGGCTGTCGCTGCCGAGGTTCTCTATTCGGGTGCGTTGTACGAAGCGGTGGACGCGCTCGCTATGAGGCTGGTCAACCATGTCGTGCCAGATGATGAGCTGCACGGATTCACTGCGCGGATGGCCGCGACAATGGCGGCCAATTCGGCCTGGGCCCTACGGACGACGAAAGAACTGCTCTTCCAGGGCCTGCAAGAGTCGGCACACGCGAACGTTCTGAAGCAGTCAATCAAGGTGAACGAGGGTGACCCCACCTACGACCCGTCGCCCCACCTGGTGCGCTTCAGGAAGTGATGTCGAGGCAGGTTTGCCTCGTCCGCTCTCGGCCGATGTCGTGAAGTCGGTCCAGCCAAGGGTGATTGACCCTGGTTGGTGGACACGCTGATCCCCGCATCGACGCGGAAGGCGAAACGACGTCTGACCATCGCCAGCGAGAATTAGGCCGACGAGCCTCGTCGGCGGGCTGTCGAGCTCTATGAGCCCATTCCGGTTGAGACGGTGAGGGGGATCGCCGCCGATCTCGGTACCGAGCGCCCCATCTTGGGGTCATACAAGTCCGAGCTCGGGACCGGGATGTTTCGTTCGGTGCCCACTGTCGCAGGGCGGTCAAGGGCGACGGCCGTCCGGTTGGCTTGACAGGGTGGATTCGGGTCGTCGATGGATATGTTCTGCTGTCCGATCGCCCAGTCGGCTGTGTCCACGTCGGGGTGGTCCTCGGATACGAGCGCTGTTCGGTTGACGATGTAGACCTCGGGCAGTTCCGTGCGATGGCGACAGTGGCCGAGACGAGCAGCGTGATCGAAGCTGCTCAGCTCCTCTGTCTGACGCCAGTCCGGGCATGCGCCCATCGCCTCGTGCTGGTCTTGGTCGCCCGAGCGCGGCGTGTCCTCGGCGAGTGGTGAGTGCGAGGCGAAGGTGCGGCCGACCTGCGAGGCGATCACTGGGATCGCGACCCGCGCGATTCTCGGCTGCGCCTCCTGGCCGGTCCGCTGGTCGGGTGCGGGCGGGCCTCAGGACCGCAGGAGATCTGAGCCGCGTGCTCTATCTAGCTAGCGCATGCTATTGACGCTGGGGGGACCCCGCCGTAGCGTCAAGGTTATGGCTGGGGTCACATTCCGCTCGCCGTGAGTGGCCGCCTCACTGCGACGCGTAGGCGACGTCGTGTCGTGAGTCGGTCCGAGGCCTTGAGGTGTAGGTCGGCGGATCGGCGCCTGCCGTGCGAGAACTGCTTGTGTCAGTCGCCCCGACTTCTGGGCGTCGTGTCGTAATCAAGGAAGACAACGAAGGAGAAGGTCGCATGAAGGTAGGCGTGCTCTCGATGAACACGGACGAGGACCCCATTCCCCCCATGGACTTCGCCCGTTTGGTCGAGGACAGCGGCATCGAGTCGATCTTCGTCCCGGACCACTCGCACGTACCCGTTGGCTCGGCCGTGCCCACTGACCTGAAGGGCTCGTACGGCGGCCAAGAGGAAGAGCGCGAGGCGCGTTTCGCTGCCTCGCCCGGGGGATTGCCTCGTGAGTACTACCGCAACTACGAGCAGCTGACGACGCTGACCGCAATCGCTGCAGTGACGTCGACCCTCAAAGTGGGTACTGGCATCTGTCTGGTCGTCCAGCGGGATCCGCTGTACCTGGCCAAGCAGGTCGCAACGCTCGACCACTTCAGCGGCGGGCGGTTTATTTTCGGCGTCGGTGCAGGCGCTTCTTGGAACCGGGAGGAGTTGGAGAACCACGGAGTAAATCTCAAGACCCGTAACGCCCTCATGCTCGAGCGGATCGAGGCCATCAAGGCCATTTGGGCCAACGATCGAGCCGAATACCACGGAGAGCAGGTTGACTTCAACCCCGTCTTCAGCTGGCCGAAGCCGATCACGCAGCCCTATCCGCAGATCCTGATGGGGGGTATGGGACCCACCGTCCTCGATCGAGCCTTGAGTCATGCCGACGGGTGGTTTCCAGGACACACCGACGACGCGGCCTTCGATGGACTCGGCGACCGGTTCACGGAGCTTCGCGAGCGAGCAGCCGCCGCTGGCAAGTCGACCGAGATCAACCTCAACTTCGGCCAACTCGGGTTTGTCGACAAGTACGTCGAGCTCGGAGTCGACCGGGTCGTGTTCAAGCTGCCGAGCCCGGTCAGCGAGGATGAACTCCGGAAGTTCATCCACGAGGTGGGCAAAATCGCCCAGCAGGCAGACGACTCGTCACTGGCACCTTCGAGGGTTTGAGTCGCGGGCTGACAGAGTCCCGGCGGCCGCTTCGTCGTGGCGTGACGACGTCGTCTCGTAAAGCCGGGGCCTCCGTCCGCGGGGGCTAGTCGGTGGCCGTAGCTGCCCGAAAGCACAGCTGGACAGGACGGTGACGGTTCGCGTAGCGAGCCGGTCAACAATGGAGGCGAGTCACATCAAGATTGGGATCCTCGGCGCCGGCTTCATTGGCGCCACCCTCGCTACTAGGCTGAGCCAGTCCGGCCACGAAGTCGCGGTGGCGAACTCCCGCGGGCCGGAGACCATCGACCCGGGTGTGTTGGTCTCGGGTGCCGAGGCTGTAACCGCCGCTGACGTCGTCGTCGGCGTCGACGTGCTCATCACCTCGATCCCCTTCAATCGGATGTCCGGGATCGTGTCACTGGTGGCGCGCACCTCGCCCCAAACGGTGGTCATCGATACCTCGAACTATTACCCTCACCGGGATGGCCACGTCGCGGATATCGACGAGGGTCAGGTAGAGAGCGTCTGGGTGTCCGACCAGCTGGGGCGCCCCGTGGCCAAGGCATGGAACGCCATCGGCGCCGAGTCGTTCGCCAGCAAGGCGACTGCGCCGGGCACCCAGGGGCGGATCGCCGTACCGGTAGCCGCGGACCGTGACGGCGATCGCTCGGTGGCCCTGCAGCTCGTCGAAGAAACGGGGTTCGACGCGGTCGACGCAGGAGCGATCGCCGACTCCTGGCGGCAGCAGCCGGGCGCCCCTTCCTACTGCACTGACCTGACCCGGGACCAGCTTCGAACGGTTCTCGCCTCAGCTGAGAAGGACCGGATCCCCCGACGTCGCGACCTGATCATGAGCGTCGTCGCCGAGCGGCTCTCTGGCAACGGGGGAAAGGGTGACTGGTTCGGCGACTGGTTGGTGCAGCTCAATCGGGCGATTTCACTATGAGTAGGTCGGCCGGTCGAGGGTGCGTGCTTGTCCAGGAACTCCTGACGATCTAGTCTGTCGATCGCTGAGTATCGTCCCTGAGTGCGAAAGAAGGGGACATCAACGGCAAGAGCGCGCACTGGTAGGTCAAGTCCGCTGGCATGGTGTGTGACGACTCCCGCGTGATCTTCGAGATCGGTCGGTCCTTGAGCGCCGAGATCATGTCGGTGGAGGTCACCCCCTCGCTGCTGTTGGTGGCGGTGTCGGGGACGGCGGCGACGCGGGAGCGGGCGAGGACCCCGAGACCGAGGTAGCTGCGTCCTTCGGGCCATTCGTCGTACTGTCCGGCCAGAACCACGCCGACCAGACGGGTCAGCGAGTCGAGGTCGAAGATCCCGACGACGTCGGTGCGGCGGCGGATCTTCCTGTTCAGCCGCTCCGAGGGGTTGTTCGACCAGATCTGGCGCCAGAGCTCCTTGGGGAAGCCGGTGAAGGCCAGGACGTCGGTGCGGGCGGTGTCGAGGTGCTCGGAGACCCTCGGCAGCTTCTCGGAGAGGGCGTCGAGGACCCGGTCGAACTGGGCGTGTGCACGCTGGCGGCGTCGGGTTAGTCGCGGACCCGAGTGCAGTAGCGCCCGCACCCACGGCCTGCTGGACTCGGGGGTCGCGGCGATCAGGTTCGCCGCGTAGTGGGTGCGGCAGACTCCCAGGCCGCCACCCGGGCAGGGTGGCGCCGATCGCGGCGACGAGTCCGGCGTGGGCGTCGGAGGTGACCAGCCGGACCCCGGTCAGGCCGCGGCGGTGAGGTCGCGGAGGAAGCCGAGCCAGCTGGCGCCGTCCTCGGCAGAGGTGGGGAGTGTCTGATCTTCGGTTTGTCAGGTCTAGCTCCGGGCGTGTCCCGGGGGAAGGACCAGCCATGACCGACACGATCGAGCCCATGCCACCGGGCCGGCTCGACCAGTAGCAACCGCCCAGGAACTCGTGGAGGCCGCGCGTGCCGAGGGCGTGGAGCTCGTCGGCCCAGACGGGCTTCTCACCGGGTTGACCAAGACGGTGCTCGAGACTGCCTGGAAGCGGAGACGAGCGAGCACCTGGGCTATGACCGTCACGACCCTGCCGGACGTGACGGCGGGAACTCGCGCAACGGCACCCGCACCAAGACCGTGCTGACCGAGATCGGGCCGGTCGAGATCGAAGTCCCGCGCGACCGCGACGCCAGCTTCGAGCCCGTCATCGTGCGCAAGCGCCAGCGTCGTCTCGACGGGATCGACGAGATCGTGCTGTCGTTGACCGCTCGCGGCCTCACGACAGGCGAGGTCGCGGCGCACTTCGCCGAGGTCTATGGGGCGAAGGTCTCCAACGACACCATCTCGAACATCACCGACGAGGTCCTCGACGACATGGCCGAGTGGCAGAACCGGCCCTCGACGCCGGGCGGATTCTAGCGATCGTTGCGAATCGTTTGTCTAGTAGTCCGGTCTTTCCAGCGTTG
>NZ_BAABGT010000060.1:0-35641 GCF_039541715.1 Pseudonocardia xishanensis | reverse complement strand
TCACCGTGGGAGATGTGCACGTCGGAGTGGCACAGGCCCGCGTAGGTGTAGCGGATCAGCACCTCGCCGGCCTGGGGGCCGTCGAGGTCCAGCTCCTCGATCTCGATGGGCTTGCCGGTCTCGTAGACGACGGCGGCCTTGGTCTTCATGATTTGATCTCCTCTACTTCGTTGGGAGGACTGCTCAGAGGGCGACGTTGACTGCCTTGGTCTGGGTGTAGAGACCCACGGCCTCGGCACCCAGCTCGCGGCCCCAGCCGGACTGCTTGAACCCGCCGAACGGCATCGCGGTATCGAAGCCGTTGTACTGGTTGATCCACACCGAACCGGCGCGCAGCTGGCGGGCCGTGCGGTGGGCCTTGGAGATGTCGCGGGTCCAGACACCCGCGGCCAGCCCGTACTCGCTGCTGTTCGCCGCGGCCGCGACCCCCTCCTCGGCGTTGAACGGCAGCGCTGCGACGACCGGGCCGAAGATCTCCTCGCGGACGATGCTGAACTCGGGCTTGACGTCGACGAACACGGTGGGCTCGACGAAGTAGCCCTCGGTGCCGAAGCGCTTGCCGCCGGTCAGCGCGCGGGCGCCGTCGGCGAGGCCCTCGGAGAGGTAGCGCGACACGCGGTCGAACTGCTCCTGCGAGACGAGCGGGCCGAGCTGGCTGGTCGGGTCGAGGCCCGGACCGATCTTGACCTGGCTCGCGGCGTCGGCCACGGCCTGAGTGAACTCCTCGAAGATCGTGTCCTCGACGTACATTCGGGTCCCGGCGACGCAGCACTGGCCGTGGTTGAACAGCCAGGCGTTGAGCGAGCCGGGGACGGCGATGTCGAAGTCCGCGTCGGCGAACACCACGTTGGGGCTCTTGCCGCCCAGCTCGAGGGAGACCTTCTTCAGGTTGCCCTTGGCCGCGTCGACGATCAGCTTGCCGACCTCGGTCGACCCGGTGAACGCGACCTTGTCGACGTCGTCGTGGGCCGCGATCGCCGCGCCGGCGTCGCCGAAGCCGGTGACGATGTTGACGACGCCGGGCGGGAAGCCCGCCTCCTCGAACAGCTCGCCGAGCAGCAGCGCGGTGAGCGGGGTCTGCTCGGCGGGCTTGAGGACGACGGTGTTGCCCGCGGCGAGCGCCGGCGCGATCTTCCAGGCGGCCATCAGCAGCGGGAAGTTCCACGGGACGATCTGGCCGCAGACACCGAGCGGCTCGCGCACCGTGTAGGCGTGGAACTGCGCGCCCTCGGGTGCGAAGGGCATGGACACGTTGACCGTGCTGCCCTCGATCTTCGTCGTCCAGCCCGCGTAGTACCGGAACACGTCGGCGGCCCACGCCGTGTCCACTACCTGTGCGATGCCCGCCGACTTGCCGTTGTCCAGCGCCTCGAGCTGCCCGAAGACCTCGGCGCGCTCGGAGAGCAGGTCGCCGATGCGCCAGATCAGCCGCTCGCGCTGGTTCGGCTTCATCCGCGACCAGGGGCTGTCCTCGAAGGCCCGGCGGGCCGCCCGGACGGCGCGGTCGACGTCCTCCGCCTCGCCGTGGGCCACCTCGGTGAGCTTCTCGCCGGTGGCCGGGTCGTACGTCGGGAAGGTGCGGCCCGAGGCCGCGTCGACCCACTGGCCGTCGATCAGCAGCTGGCGCTGCCGGGACAGGAAGGCGCGGACCTCGGCGTGGACGGGTGTCTCGACCGCAGCGGTCATCGATGTCTCCTCACGTCGGTGTGACGAGACACAAGGGTGGCGGGCGTGGGGCGCCGTGCCGTGTTCCATTACTGGACACACGCAAGCCATCCTAGGAGCTGCCGAGCTCCTCCGGGACGGCGAGTCGCCGCATCTTCCGGTAGAGGGTGGTCCGGCTCATCCCCAGCTCGCAGGCCGCGTTGCGCTTGTTGCCGCCCGCCTCGCGCAGCGCGGTGATGATGGCGATCCGCTCGGCGCGCTCCCGGCCGCCCAGCGACGTGGTGCGGGCACTCGCCCGGAAGCGCTTGGGGAGGTCGCCGAGGCCGACGCGATCGGTGAGCGGCCGTGCGACGAGCTCGTCCACGAGCTGGGCCAGCTCGACCAGGTTCCCCGGCCACGGCTGCGCGCCGAGGACCTCCAGCGCCTGCGGGGTGAACACGAGCTCCCGGTCCGGTCGCCGCTCGGCACCCAGGCGGCGCAGGAGGGCGGGCAGCTCGTGGACCCGGTCGCGCAGCGGGACGAGCTCCACCCGTTGCGGACAGCGGGCGACCAGGTCCGCGACGTGGACCGGCAGTTGGGCGACGGGGGCGGAGGTGAGGACGAACCGGGCGCCCATGGGGGCCGTGATCGCCTTGCGGACCACGGCGAGCGCGCGCTCGTCGAGCAGATGGACGTCCTCGATCACCAGCGTGCCGGTGTGCGCGGCCGCGAGCTCGACGAGCCGGGAGACCCAGGCCCGGCCGTCCCCGGTGAGGGCGTCGACGGCGTCGAACACCTGGACCGCGTCCTGTCCGGCGAGCTCGCGGGCCGTGCAGCTGCGACCGGTACCCGGCTCGCCCGCGACGAGCACCGCCGCGGGCGGGCGCTGCGGCGTGGACCGCCGGTCGTCCCGGGCCGGGTCCACGGCGGGCTCGCGCTCGCCGAGGTGGAACAGCACGCCGTCGAGCGTCCCGTCGATGCGCTCCGCCTCGACCGGGATCCGCCCCGACGGCCCGAGGTCGAGCACGTGGACGACGTGGCTGCGGTCGCGCAGGTCGCGCGTGAGCACGCGCAGCACGGACGGGTCGGTGGACCCGAGGCGCTCCAGACAGGCCCGGTTGGCCAGGACGATGTCACCGCCCAGGACAGCGGTCGGAGTCGACCGTCTCCGGGTCGCGGCCTGGAACGCCAGGAAGAGCCTGCGGTCGGTCGCCCGTGCACCCTCGATGATCCGGGCCTCGATGTCCGCGACGGCGCGCGAGAGCAGGGGGCCGACGAGCGGGCTCACCGTAGGCGCGGCGAGGGTGATGTCGAGGACCCCCTCGAGACGCCGCGTGAGCGGGTGCCGGATCGGGTGGCCGTAGCAGCTGAAGCCCTTCAGCACGGTGAGGTAGTGCTCCGCACCGTGGATGGCGACGCCGCGGCCCAGCTCGAGGGGCGTCCCGAGGCCGTTCGTGCCCGCGGCGCCCTCGTCGAGCCTGGCGCCCACGCCGATGCCGTACGACTCGAGCGCCGAGGACAGCCGCCGCTCACCCGACCACTGGTACGTGACGTGGCAGTCCCGGTCGGCCAGCATGAGGGAGAACGGATGATCGCCGAGCTCCTCGGCCAGCCGGCGGAGCACCGGGAGCGCGGCGACCATGAGCCTGCTGGTGCGGTCGACGTCCGAGACCCGCAGCGTGCCCGGCGAGTCGGGGTCGACTCCGAACAGCTTGGCACGCCGCCACGAGAGCTCGATCTCGGCGCGTAGGCCCGTGCCGCCCGCCGCGCCCTGGGACGAATCCGCCATGGACTCCCTCGGAACCTCCGCCGCGGACGAACACCGCAGACCGTCTGGTCCGTGCAGAGTAGTACCCGGGGGAAGGGCTCGACCAGAATCCAACGCCCGACCGGTGCACCGCGGCGGTTGACACACCGTCGATAGTGACGGATCAACGACCTCGGATCGAGCCTGACCAACGCGCGGCGACACGTGCGAGGACAAGGTGCGCGGACGCTGTGCCGACTGGAGGTCGACCTGGTCGCGGAGATCCGTCAGCTGGACCGGCGCATCGCAGCCTGGGGCAGGACACCGCCGCAGCGGTCGCTGAGGCCGGCCGCACGCCGGCCGAGCTGCGTGGCATCGGCACGGAGCCGGCCGCCGCGATCCTGTCCCCGGTCGGCGACGGGTCGGTCACGAAGCGCGACGCGGACGGCGCGAACGTCCGACGGGCACCGAGCGAATCTGTACTAGGTCACTATTGCCGTCTGTTCCATGTCAGTCTAGCGTGGCGCCATGCCAGTGGACGACGACCATGTGCGCCCCACCGACCGGACGACCCTTCGGCGCTTCAACACACGCGGGGTCTACGACCTCGAGACGATCAACGGGATCTTGGACGAGGGGTTGATCTGCCACCTCGGCTTCGTCGAGAAACGGGGATGGCCTCTTGTCATTCCGACTGCATACGTTCGTGTGGGCAGGGACGTGTACGTCCACGGCTCGGCGGCGAGTCGAACGATGCGCACCTTGTCCGACGGGGTGGACGTGTGCGTCAGCGTCACGCTGACCGACGGGATCGTGCTGGCTCGAACAGCGTTCAACCATTCGTTCAACTACCGGTCCGTCATCATCATGGGGCGGGCCACCCCGGTCACGGACCCCGAGGAGCGCCTGGTCGCCCTGAAGGTTCTCACCGAGGGCTTGGTGCCGGGCAGGTGGAGCGATGTCCGCGCCCCCACCGCGTCGGAGATCAAGGCCTCGGCCCTCTTGAAGATCCCCATCGACGAGGCGTCCGTCAAGCTCCGGTCCGGCCCTCCGGGTGATGAGGGGGAGGACCTCGAGTGGGACACATGGGCCGGTGTGATCCCCATCGAAACCCTCTATCGTCCAGCGGAAACCGATCCGAAGCTGCCTCAGGAGTACCCCATCCCCGACTACGTGAAGGCGTACCGGCGGCCGCAGTAGGTCGCCGCGCACCGGACTGATCCGCCGCATCCCGGAACCGCCACAGCGCCAACGTCGGGCTGCGACTTCCGAACTTCGAGAAGAGAACGTGAGGAAGCACAGTGAAGCCACCCGTCTTCAAGTACTGCGCCGCTCGATCCGTCGACGAAGCCGTCCACGTGCTGACCGAGCACGGCGACGATGTGACCATCCTCGCGGGTGGTCAGAGTCTGGTGCCCATGCTCAACATGCGCATGGCCCGGCCCGAGGTAGTTCTGGACATCAACCACGTCGGGGAGATCGCCGGCGTCCACGCGAACGGGCGGCTCTCGATCGGCGCTCTGACGCGCCAGCGGGTTGTCGAGCATTCGGACGTGGTCGCCCACCACGCGCCGCTCCTCCGGGACGGGGTGCGACACATCGGCCACCCGGCGATCCGAGCGCGCGGAACCATCGGTGGGAGCGCGGCTCACGCCGACCCCGCTAGCGAGATCCCCGCAGTGCTCGTCGCGCTCGACGCGTCGATCATCCTCACCGGACCGAACGGTGATCGCGAGGTGCGCGCCGCCGACTTCTTCGTCTCGGTCTTCACGACGGCTCGCGAGCCCGACGAGGTGCTGACCAGGATCGACGTCCCGCCCGCTTCCCCCACCAGCAGGAGTGCCTTCCTCGAAGTCTCGCGGCGCCATGGTGACTACGCGCTCGTCGGGGTGGGGGCTCAGATCGACGAAGACGGGGACGGTCGGATCACGTCCGCCCGCATCGCCATCACCAACGTCGCGGACGTTCCGTTCCGGGCGCGTCAGGCGGAGGACTTCCTGATCGGCCAGCAGCTCGGGGACCCTGCCGTGCGCCTGGCGGCCGCCGACGCCGCAGCGGCAGCATTGTCACCGTCCGGTGACCAGCACGCATCAACGGAGTACCGCATCGACGTATCGCGGACCCTCGTACGCCGGGTTCTCGAGCGCATCCACGGAGGAGCCCAGTGATGTCTGATCAACTCCCGGAGGTCTCCGACGAGCCGACGGTCGTCACCGTGACCGTCAACGGCAAGAAGCAGCGAGCCCTCGCTGAGCCTCGCATGCTGCTCTCCGACTTCGTCCGCCACGGGCTGGGCCTCACAGGCACCCATGTCGGTTGCGAACACGGGGTCTGCGGCGCGTGCAGCATCCGAGTCGACGGCGAAGTGGTCCGAAGCTGTCTGATGCTGGCCGTGCAGGTGGACGGATGCACGATCGAGACGATCGAGGGGATGGCGAAGGGCGATTCGCTCCACCCGATCCAGCAGGCGTTCCAGGAGGAGCACGGGCTCCAGTGCGGCTTCTGCACTCCGGCCATGGTGCTGACGACCCAGCGACTCCTCGAGGAGTCGCCGAAGCCGTCCGAGGGCGAGATCCGTGAGTACCTGTCCGGCAACATCTGCCGCTGTACCGGGTACCAGGGAATCGTCGCTTCGGTGCAGTGCGCAGCTCGGAAGATCGCGGACCAGGAGGCCCAGCAGTCATGACCAGTGTCATGGAGAAGGGCCCCCGGCCCACCCAGTACATCGGAGCCCGGGTCCTCCGCACGGAGGACCCGACCTTCCTCACCGGGCAGGCCCGCTACACCGATGACATCACGCTGCCGGGTATGGCCGAGGCGGCCTTCCTCCGCAGCCCGCATGCGCACGCCCGCATCGTGAACATCGACACCAGCGAGGCCGAGAAGATCGACGGAGTGCTGGGGGTGTTCACGGGCCGCGATCTCAACGAGGTCGTCGGCAAGTTCACCGCTGGTGTTCCCGGCAGAACCGACGTGAACCCGCAGGAACTGCAGATGATTCCGGCCGACAAGGCCCGGTTCGTGGGGGATCTGGTCGCGGTCGTCGTGGCGACGTCCCGCTACATCGCCGAGGACGCGGTCGACCTCATCGACGTGGAGTGGGAGGTGCTTCCCCACGTCATCGACCCCGAAGCGGCTCTGGAGCCTGATGCGCCGGTGCTCCACGAGGAGCTCGGACACAACAACTTCGCCCACATCGAGTACAAGAAGGGTGACGTCGACAGGCTGTTCGAGGAGGCGGACCACGTCTTCTCGAAGCGTTTCCACGCCGGTCGTTTCTCGCCGTCACCGTTGGAGACCCGCGGCGTCATCGCGGACTACAACACCGCGAGCGGCGAGGTCGTGGTCTGGACGTCGAGTCAGAGCCCGCACCTCGTCCGGTCCCTGATCGCGCCTCCGTTGGGGATCGCCGAGTCGCGCATTCGCGTCATCGCAGGCGCGGTGGGCGGAGGCTTCGGCGAGAAGTGCCACGTCTTCCAAGAGGAAGTCATCATTCCGGCGCTCTCGAAGCTGGTCGGCCGGCCGGTGAAGTGGATCGAGGACCGCTACGAGAACCTCGCGGCATCGCTCCATGCAAAAGAGATCATCACCTACATGGACATCGCGTGCACGTCGGAAGGCAAGTTCCTCGCCTTCCGCGCCCGCTACGTCGGCGTGAACGGCGCCTACCAGTCGTACCCGTGGACGGCCCTCGTCGAGGCGATGACGACGGCCGCCGCGCTTCCGAGCCTGTACGCCATCGAGGGTGTCCAGTACACGATCGACTGTCCCTACACCAACAGGTGTCCGATCGGGGCGTACCGCGCGGTCGGTCGCACCGCGGGCACGAGTGCACGCGAGTCGCTCATCGACGACATCGCACGCGAGCTGCAGATCGACCCGGTAGAGCTCCGGCTGCGCAACACGATCCCGAACGAGCCGTACGTCTCGTTGACGGGAGCGAAGTACGACGGGGGCACCTACCGGGAGTGCACCGAGCGGGCCAGGGATCTCGCGAACTACGACCAGTTCCGCGAGCGTCAGCGCCGGCTACGGGAGGAGGAAGGACGCTACATCGGCATCGCCTTCGTCCCTTCGGTCGAGCCCAGCGCCTGGGGATCGGACATGGGCAAGGTCAACGGCTACCTGGCCAGCGAGATCTTCGACGCTGCGACGGTGACGATCGAACCGGACGGATCCGTGTCGGTGACGTGTGGCCTCCATAACCACGGCCAAGGGATCGAGACCTCCCTCGCCCAGGTTGCGGCCGACCGACTCGGGGTCCGGCTCGAGTCGGTCCGTGTCACCATGGGCGACACGCGGGCGGCGCCCTACGGGTTCGGTACGCACTCGAGCCGGGCCGCCGTGGTGGGCGGTGGATGCGTCCTCCGGGCGAGCGGGGACGTCCAGGAGAAGATGGCCCAGATGGCGGCCAACATGCTGGAGGTCAGTGCCGAGGACATCGAGTGGTACGACGGCGTCGCGTCGGTCAAGGGTGTGCCCACGAAGACCGTGACCATCGCCGAGGTCGCGGCCCACGCCTACTACGGTGGACGCTCTCGTCCGGCCGACCTGGAGCCTGCTCTCACAGCCACCCGATCCTACGACCCGCTCGAAACGTGGCCGAACAGCTGCGTTGCGGCCGAGGTGGAGGTCGACATCGAGACGGGGCGCGTCGACGTGACGAGGTTCTGGTCGGTCGAGGACTGCGGCGTCATGCTCAACCCGATGATCGTCGAGGGGCAGACGGTCGGCGCGATCGCGCAGGGGATCGGCGGCGCCCTCCTCGAGGATCTCGCCTACGACCCGGAGACCGGCCAGTTCCTGGCAGGATCACTCATGGACTACCTGTACCCTTCGGCGACCGAGGTCCCCGAGGTGATCATGGAACACCTCGAGACACCGTCGCCCGTGACGGAGGGCGGCATGAAGGGCATGGGTGAGGGCGGGCTGTCCGTCGCTCCGGCGGCCGTTCTCAACGCGGTGGCGGATGCTCTCAGCCCGCTCGGCGTCAACGTCGAGCGGAGTCCGCTCCCGCCCAACACCGTCCTGGGCTACATCCGGGAGGCCGGACGAGCGGCTGAGGCCGGCGAAGGGTAGGACGTGACCGACGGAGAAGGTCCTACGAGCGCGGCCCATCCCGCTTTCGCGTCCGTCGCGGCGGTGCGGTCCGCTCTCGCTGAACGCAGGTACATCGCCGATGAGGGACTGTCTCGTGCACTCTTCCTGGCTGTTCGGATGGGGCGACCCATTCTGCTCGAAGGGGCAGCCGGAGTGGGGAAGACGCAGATTGCCAAGACGCTGACCGAGGTGCTCGACGTCCCGCTGGTTCGCCTGCAGTGCTACGAGGGCATCGACGCCGCCCAGGCACTCTACGAGTGGGACTACCCTCGCCAGCTGCTGGCTCTCCGGCTCGGAAATCAGGAGGCCGGCCGCACCGCGGAGCTCGAGAACGTCTACTCGCAGGAGTTCCTGCTCGAGCGGCCGTTGCTCTCGGCGCTCCGCATGCGGCCGGCACCGGTTCTGTTGATCGATGAGCTGGATCGTGCCGACGAGGAGTTCGAGGCCTTCCTCCTGGAGACGCTGTCCGAGTTCGCCGTCTCGATTCCAGAGCTCGGCGAGGTTCGGGCGGCGTCCCCGCCCGTCGTGGTCATCACCTCGAACCGCACTCGTGAGCTGCATGATGCGCTGAAGCGGCGGTGCTACTACCACTGGATCGACTACCCGAGCATCGAGCGGGAGACTGAGATCATCGAGCTCCGGGTCCCGGATGTCGGGCACCGGCTCGCTCGCTCCGTCGCGGAGACGGTGTCTCGCATCCGCGGGTTGGGTCTCACGAAGCTGCCGGGTGCGGCCGAAGCCATCGACTGGGCGCATGCCCTCTCGTTGCTGAACGCGGACGATGCGGAGGGCGACGAGGCGGTCGGGAGCCTCGGAGCGGTCGTGAAGAGTCCTGAGGACCTCCCGTTGGTCGCCGACTGGCTGAGTCGATGAGCTGGGACCAGGACCCGGCCACTCTTCGGCTGTCAGCCTTCGGCGCGCTGCTACGAGGGGCAGGGCTGTCCGCCGACACGACGCGCATGATCGAGTTCGTGAGGTGCGCTGCAGCTCTGCCCACCGGAGACCTGTACTGGGCCGGGCGCGTCACCCTCGTGTCGCGCCCGGAGGAGATCCCGCTCTACGACCAGCTCTTCGAGGAGTTCTTCGCGGGTGAGATCTCGCCCCAGGACGTCGAGCGCACGTCGGAGTTCCGGTTGCGTCTCGGCCCGGGAGCAGGCGAAGCGGGCGAGGACAGCTCCTCCGGGGCTGTCGGTGACGGTCTCGGCAGTCCCATCGAGCTGGTCAACACGGCGTCGTTGGAGGGGTGCTCCGCCGCCGAGCTGGACGAGATTCAGCGACTGACCACCGCACTTCGCCGCAGCCCACCGTCGCGGCGAAGTCGGCGCCAGCCGCAGAGCCGACGAGGGTCGCTCGACCTCAGGAGAACGATTCGCCGGGCCTACCGTACGGGCGGGGAGCCGTTCGTCCTCGCCTATCGAGCCCCGGCGCTGCGCCCGGTTCGTACGGTCCTCGCGATCGACGTCTCAGGGTCGATGAAGCGGTACTGCCGGTCGAGTCTGCTCTTCGCCTACGCGGGTACTCAGGCTGGGCTTCCATGGAGGACGTTCTGCTTCGGGACCCGAACGACGGAGATCAGCAATGCCCTCACGGCACCGACGCCGGACGCCGCGCTGGCCACCATCAGTGCCGACGTCAGCGATCTCGACGGTGGGACGCGCATCGCGGAAGGCCTTCGAGGGGTCGTGGAGGGGCCCGGCCCATCGCCGGTCCGCGGCGCTCTGGTGATCATCGTGTCGGACGGCCTGGAGACGGGGAAGCCCGCTGATCTCGCGGGCCAGATGCAGCGGATCAGTTCTCTCTCGCGTGCGGTCATCTGGCTGAATCCGCTGAAGAGCACGGCCGGCTACGAACCGACCGCGGCGGGGATGAAGCTCGCCCTTCGCTGGGTCTCGTACTTCGGCGAGGCGCACACACTGGCAGCGCTCGAAAGTCAGATACCTGACCTCCTCGATGTTGCAGCCCATCCGCTGAGATGGCGCATCACGCGAAGCGGGTGCTCCGCTGCGGCATCGTGACACGCGCGAAGTCAGCCGCGAACCGGCGGGCGTCGTCCACGTCCAGTGTCGCGGTTGTGACTCGAACCGCAGGCTTGCTGTGAATGCGGTACGGCTCACCGGCGCGCACGGACCATCCGCGGCCCAGGAGCCCCATGATGACGGCACTCTCATCGTCGACCGGGATCCACACGTTGAACCCGGACCGTCCCACGCTCGTGATGCCGAGCTCGGCGAGTGCGTCGACGAGAGCAGTTCGACGTCGGTCGTACACCACCGCTGCGTCCGCGAGCAAGGCCGCTACGTCGGGCGACGCCCAGAGTGCCACGACGGCCGCTTGGAGGATGTGACTCACCCAGCCGCAGCCGAGCAGTTGCCTGCCCTCGACCCGTCCGATGGTTGTCGGGTCACCCACGGCGACGGCAAGCCGGAGATCGGGCCCCAGCGACTTGGCGACCGAACAGACGATGGCCCACCGCGAACGGCCGGCGACCACACTGTGCCGCGGGAGGGACGTCGTACTCCCTGCGTGATCGTCCTCGATGACCAGGGCCGCCGGGTAGCGGTCCAGCACGGCGCGCAACTCTCCGGCGCGCTGCTCGTCCAGCGCCGCGCCTGTAGGGTTCTGGCAGCGCGGAGTGATGATGACCGCGTGAACTCCCTCGGAGAGGCATCGCTCCAGCTCGCTGGGGAGGGGACCGAACTCGTCGATCAGCATCGGCTGCGGCTCGAGGTTCATCGCCCGCACCAGATCGAGCACACCCGTGAAGCACGGGTCCTCGACCGCCACGCGATCGCCCGGCCTGAGATGCGCCCCGAGGACGCGCTCGACACCGTCCAGACCGCCGTTGACCACGACTGGATCGTCGCCTGCGGCGCCCGGAAGGCCCAGACTCTCCACTGCGAGCGTGCGGAGTTCGGGCAGAACGGACGGCTCCCCGTACATCTTCCGAACCCCTCTATAGAGGTTGGCCGACTCCGCGATTGACGGCAGGAGCGACGGATCCGGATTGCCACTCGCCAGGTCCCGAGTGGATGCCGGAATCGTCAACGCGACACGTGGAGCGACCGGTGGGTTGGCACTGACTCGGGTACGACCCCGCTCTCGGCTCGTCACCACCCCTCGATCCCGCAGGATCCGGTACGCAGAGGCCACCGTTGTCGGGCTGAGCGTGAGGACTGTCGCCAGTCGTCGCACCGAAGGGAGGGCCGTGCCCGGCGCCAGGCCACCATTCCGTATCCCGCGTTCGATGCTGGCGGCGATCTCGGAGGCTGTCGATCCAGCAGGCACGAACTCATTCAACGTCATCCACCTCATCCGATCGCTGGTCCACCCCGCGAGGATACTACCCGTACTACGGTCGGATGACAGCTTGGTCAACTTTGCGATCTTCAGACAGTACTTTACAGAGCGCTACCTGTCACAGTACAGTGTCGGGGACATGCTCAGGACAGCTCTCCACTAATGGCTTCTCTGTAGCTTCCACCCATCGGTCGCGGGCGGCTGGGAATGTTTCGCTTGACCGTGCAGTCGCCGTGTGCTCGTTTCAACGAGTTGAGGTTCGAGGATAACCATGAACAGTGCCGACGAAGCTCCGTATCTCCGCGTGGCGGTCGACGTCGGGGGAACATTCACCGATGTGTTCGTGCAGAACGAACGGACCGGTAAGTCCCACGTCGCCAAGGTGCCATCGACTGCCGACCCGATCGACGGTGTGCTCGCAGGAGTTCGGGCGGCAGGGATCGACCTCGACCGGGTCGCGTTGTTCGCCCACGGCACCACGGTGGCGACGAATGCACTCATCACCCGCAACTTTCCGCTGGCTGCCATGGTGACGACGGCAGGCTTCCGCGACGTGATCGAGATCCGGCGGGGAACGAAGCAGGACCTCTGGGACACGTACCTCGATGTCGCCCCGCCACCCATTCCGCGGCGCCATCGACTGACAGTCCCGGAACGTGTCGATTTCAGTGGGAAAGTCCTCGGGGCTCTCGACGAGGTCGAGGCGCGGCGGGTGGCAAAGGTGCTCCGGGCGCGGAAGATGACGACTGTGGCCGTGTGCTTCGCCAATTCTCACGCCAATCCCGTCAATGAGCTCCGCATGTGCGAGATCCTTCGCGAGGAGCTCCCCGACGCCTACATTACCGCCTCGAGTGACGTGCTGCCGGAGATCTTCGAGCATGAGCGATTCTCGACAACGGTCGCCAACGCAGTCCTCGCGCCGAAGGTGTCGGCCTATGTCAACAATCTGCAGGACAAGTTGGCCGGCGACGGGTATCATCACGACCTCCTGGTCCTGCATTCCGGTGGAGGAGTGATGACGCCGGCGACGATCGAACGACACGGGGCGCGACTGGCGGCCTCCGGTATCGCGGCTGGAGCTATCGCGACCCGCCACCTCGCCGAGCTGTGCGGTTTCGGCAATGCGATCGGGCTCGACATGGGTGGTACGAGCACCGACATCACGCTTGTGGCCGACGGCGAGATCCGCATGACCAACCAATGGTTCGTCGAGTACGGCTACCCCATCTGTTTCCCCAGCATCGAGGTGCTGACGATCGGCGCAGGTGGTGGATCTCTGGCGTGGATCGACGAAGGTGGATCACTGCGCAACGGACCGCAATCGGCTGGGTCTGTGCCGGGTCCGGCCGCCTACGGCAATGGTGGCACGGTTCCGACGAACACCGACGCGAATATCGTGCTCGGTCGTCTCGGCTCGTCCCTGATCGACGGCGGGATGTCGTTGGACAGAGAAGCGGCCGCGACAGCGATCAAAGCGGTTGTCGGGGACAGCCTGGGGATGAATGTGGAGGACGCCGCCGAGGCGATCGTCGCCGTCGCGAACGCGAACATGGCCGACGCCGTCCGGCTCCTGTCCATCCGGCGGGGTTACGATCCGCGGGACTTCGCCCTCGTCGCCTTCGGTGGTGCAGGCCCCCTCCATGGCGTTGATGTTGCTCGTGAGCTGTCGATCCCGACGGTGCTCGTTCCTCCCAGCCCGGGAGTGACGTCCGCGTTCGGCTGCTTGCTCGTCGACATCCAGCACGATCTCTCGACCATGTATCTCGCTCGAGCTGACACCGCGCGACTCGAGGACGTGGAAGAGGCCTTCGAGCGGCTCGAGACCGAGGCGAACAAGCGGCTGGACGCCGAGTCGGTGGCGCCCGGCGACAGGGCGATCGAGCGGTTCGTGGACATGCGCTACGTCGGGCAGTGGCGCTCGATGTCCGTTCCCGTTGGGCACCCTGTCCGCTCTATCGACGACATCACCGCTGCCTTCCACAACGAGCACGAACGCGAGCATTCCTACCGGCGCGACGACGCTCCCGTCGAGATCTACCGGCTGGCGGTGCGGGCAGTCGGGGCCGTGCAGAAGCCGGAGCTGACACCGGCTGAACGCGTCGACACAACATGGACGCCCAACCCTCTCGGCCATCGATCGGTGAGATACACCGGCGGACGCGAGGCGGTGGAAACCCCCGTCTTCGATCGGACGCACCTGCCGGCTGGTGCAGAACTCCGAGGCCCGGCAATCATCCAGCAGCTCGACTCGACGGTCGTGGTTCCGCCGGACGCAGCGGCTGTCGTGGATCGCTGGGGCACGATCGTCATTACCGTCTGATGACCGCAGGAGGAGATTCCATGGTGTCGCAGGCCGTCGAGAAAGATCTCGATCCCGTCACCTTCGAGGTCCTGAAGAATGCCTTCTCGACCATCGTCGATCAAATGGCCGAGCAGATACTCCGGACGTGCTACTCGTTCGTCATCTACGCAAGAGACTTCTCCTCGGCCTTGTGCGATCGGGATGGCAACACCATCATGCAGGGCAGCCAGGATATTGCCGTGCATGTCGGCACGCTTCATTTCACCGCGAAGGCGGTGATCGAGGAGTTCGGCGACGACATCAATCCAGGCGACGTCTTCGCGCTCAACGATCCCTACCTGGGCGGCACGCACTTCAGCGACATGAGGATCGTCCGGCCGATCTTTCACGACAACGAGCTGATCGCGTTCAGCCAGTCGAACGGGCACTGGGCCGATGTCGGGGGCAAGGTGCCGGGTTCCTTCGACATGACGGCGCACGAGCACTTCGGCGAAGGCCTGCGCGTGACGCCGATCCGCATCTGGGATCGGGGGCGATACCTGCACGACGTCGTCAGGATGGTTCTTGCCAACACGCGGTCGCCGGAGATCGCCGGCGGGGACCTGCATGCGCAGGCACAGGCGACGAAGGTCGCGGAGGACGAGATCGGACGTCTGATCGCCAAGTACGGGCCGAACACCGTCACGACGGCGTTCGACCGTGTCCAGGACTACGTGGAGAAGGTCACCTCCCAGCGAGTCGCGCAGCTTCCCGACGGGGAGTGGGAGACCGAGGACTTCCTGGACGCCGACCCCGCGCGGGGGGAAGGTCTGGTTCGGGTCCGTGTCAAGCTCTCCATTGATGGCGACCGGATCCGTTACGACTGCAGCGGTTCCGACCCCGCCGTCGCCAACCCCCTCAACGCGTCGAACGGCTCCGCCTTCTCTGGTTTGATCACGGGGACGAAGATGTTCTTCCCAGATGTCCCGCTCAATTCGGGCTTCTACCGGGTCGTGGACGTCGACCTCGGCCCCACCGGCTCGGTCTTGAACGCCACGTGGCCGACCGCTGTGACGGGATTCTGCTCAGGGGCATACGAGAAGATCGTCAGTTGCGTCTTCGAACTCTGGTCGCAGGTCGTCCCCGAACGTGCCATCGCCAGCTGCTTCAACCTGGAGTACCTGCTCGTCGGCGGACAGGATCAGCGCTCACCGGACTCGCCGAACTTCATGTGGTACGACTGGATGGTCGGCGGATGGGGCGGGCGGAACGGGCGTGACGGCAGTAATTGCACGTCGGCGGTTTTCGGGGTCGGCGAAGAGGTGCAGCCCTTCGAGGCGCAGGAGCGGCTCAGCCCGGTGGTGACGACCTCCCATGAGATCATCATGGACTCAGGTGGGCCCGGGGCGTTCCGAGGTGGTTGCGGGGTCCGCAAGGGCGGGACCCTCACTGACGCAGGGCGGACAGTGATGTCCTACTGCAATGACCGATCGCGGTCGGTCACGTGGGGTATCGAAGGCGGGCTCCCGTCGATGCCGCACGGTCTGTGGTTGCATCGCCATGACGCAGCCGGTCCAGAGTACCTCGGCGCCACCTTCTCGAACGTCGCAGTCGGTCCCGGCGACTCCTTCGAACGGCCGTCGGCCGGCGGCGGTGGGTATGGCGATCCTCTGCTGCGCGATCCCGCCGCAGTTCTCGAGGATGTCCTCGATGGATACGTTTCTGTTCGTCGCGCCGCGCTGGACTACGGCGTCGTCGTAACGGAGAACGATGCAGACCTCCTCGACTACGAGATTGACGTCGCCGCGACGAACGAGCTGAGGGAACAGATCCGTCAGTCACGGCGCTCCTGGCTGCAGGAGGACCCGCAGGACATCGCAGCGCGTTACTCGTCCGGGGAACTGGACAAGTTCGACCTCGTACGCCGCTACGGCGTGATCGTCGACTGGGGAACGGGCGAGCTACTGGGCGAGACGACCAAGTCATTCCGAGCAATGATTCAGCGCCGAGCGGTGGCGTGCTGGACAACCTGACCCGACTCGGAGTTCAGTAGACGAACCTTGAGAAAAAGAGGACACATGCCCGGGTCATTCCCCGTCATGCCTGTGCCGGTCGCGGATACGCCGCTGAGCGTGCTTCACCTACCAGGCGCCAAAGGCAGCCAGATCCATGAGCGTCGACTGCAAGCAGTCCCCGATGCGCTGCCATGGAGCGTGCCCGCCTACATCGAGAGGGGCACGGGTGCCTGGCTCATCGATGTCGATGGCAACTCTCTGATCGACATGGGCTCGGGGATCGGGGTGACGAGCGTCGGGCACAGTAATCCTGCGGTCGTCGCTGCGATTACGGACCAGGCGCAACGATTCACGCACACGCTGTTCGGCATCCTGCCGTACGAAGGGTACGTGCTGGTGGCCGAGCACCTCGATGCGAAGACTCCAGGTGATCACCCGAAGAAGACAGTGCTGGTGAACTCTGGGTCGGAAGGCATCGAGACCGCCGTCAAGGTGGCTCGCAAGTGCACCGGTCGGCCCGGGGTGGCAGTGCTCGAGCACGGGTTCCACGGCCGAACCAATCTCACGATGGCGATGAACCACCGGCTCGAGCCGTACGGATCCGGTTTCGGACCTTTCGCAGGCGGCGTGCATCACGTGCCGAACTCCTACCCCTATCGCGACGGGCTCTCGGGATCGGACGCTGCAGCGCGTACCATCGCCGCACTGGAGCATGTGGGGGCAGAACAGTTCGCCGCTCTGGTCGTGGAGCCGGTCCAGGGTGAGGGTGGCTTCATCGTCCCTGCCGACGGTTACCTGTCGGCCCTCGCGAAGTGGGCGACGGCAAACGGAACACTTCTTGTCGCCGACGAGATCCAGGCCGGAATGGGACGCACCGGGCGGTGGTTCGCGAGCGAGCACTTCGGAATCGTTCCGGACATCGTCGTGTCGGCCAAAGCCCTGGCAGCCGGACTTCCGCTGGCCGCCGTGACGGGCAGGTCCGAGATGATGGACACCGTTCAGGCAGGCGGCCTCGGTGGAACGTTCGGTGGCAACCCGATCGCGGTTGCGGCAGCAAACGCCGTTTTCGACCAGATCGAGCAGCTGAACCTGCTCGACGAGGCCGTGCGCATCGGGGAGAAGCTACGCTCAGGACTCGAGTCCATCAAACGGCAGCACCCTGTTGTCGGCGACGTACGCGGGATCGGCGCCATGCAGGCCTTCGAGCTGTCGGATCCGGAGTCCGGCGCTCCGCTGCACGGCGCGGCGTCGGCGGTCTGCTCCTTCGCCTGCGCTCGCGGCGTGATACTGCTTGCTACCGGATCGGATGGGAACGTCGTTCGATTCCTGCCGAACTTCACGACATCGGATGACGTGCTGGATTGTGTACTCGATGTCGTCGGCGCTGCGCTTGACAACACGTTCCCACGCTAGTCACTGTCGGAAATCTCAGTACTTGTCCGACCTACAAGACGTTCGCTGCCGATTCTGACGATC
Source organism: Pseudonocardia xishanensis (assembly GCF_039541715.1). Classification (NCBI taxonomy): domain Bacteria; kingdom Bacillati; phylum Actinomycetota; class Actinomycetes; order Pseudonocardiales; family Pseudonocardiaceae; genus Pseudonocardia; species Pseudonocardia xishanensis. The sequence goes on along the minus strand of NZ_BAABGT010000060.1, from coordinate 18,081 downwards.
GACAATTGGGGCGCCGCGCCGGGTGCGGGAGTATAGGGGTACGCGTCGGCGAGCGTGACATACCTGCTTGTTGCAGAACGTTGGGAGGTCCACGTGAAGTTGGAGAACGGATTCACGATCGATGTTTCCCTGCCACAGGCATGGGAGGCGTTGAACAATCCGAACCTGATCGCGCCCTGCTTTCCTGGAGCTACGCTCACGAAGTACGAGGGCGATCGCTTCGACGGGTCGGTGAAGGTGAAGCTGGGCCCGATCTCGATGAAGTACAGCGGTACCGGCGCGTACGTGGAGCGGGATCGCGATGGTGACCGTGTCGTGATCGAGGCTTCCGGACGTGCTACGCAGAGCAGCAGCACGGCGAACGCCACGGTGACCATCTCCCTGACAAGTGTGGCCGCAGAGCGAACGTCGGTGGCGATGGTCACCGACCTCGCTCTCACCGGCCGCCCTGCTCAGTTCGGACGCGGCGTGGTCGTCGACGTCGCCGACAGGATCATCGGCCAGTTCGCCTCCTGCGTCGCCGAGAAGCTGGCCGCCACGCCACCAGGCTCGTCGGCAGAGCCGGTCGCGGAACCGCACGGCATCAGCCCCGCGCGGGTGCCGGAAACCGCTGTTCGCGACGAGGACTCGGGAACGCCGACCAAGGCGCAGGGGGAGATGGACATCCTCTCGCTTGGGGGCTCGGCGATCGTCGGCGCAGGCGCCAGGGTCGCACGGGGTCTCAGCGTAGGCGCATGGGTGACGGTTCTCCTGGTCGTCGCCGCGTACCTGCTCGGTCGCAGAGTCGCCCGGTGAGACACCTCTGCCGCCGTTCGCATGACGCGCGGGAGCGCAGCGAGGTCAGAACCCTCCGGTGGGAGCGGAGCCGTGCGTGACGTCATCGAGCAGCTCCGATCATGGTTGGCCGAGGGGGAGGCTGTCGCCCTCGCGACCGTGGTCGCGACCTACCGATCAGCCCCACGGCAGCCCGGCGCCTCGATGGTGGTCGGCCCACGCGGAGAGGTGATCGGTTCCGTATCCGGTGGATGCGTCGAAGGGAGCGTGTACGAGCTGGGGCAGCAGGTCCGAGTCGATGGCTGTCCTGTCCTGCAGCGGTATGGGGTCTCCGACGACGACGCGCTCTCGGTGGGTCTGACGTGCGGCGGCACCCTCGACGTCTTCGTGGAGAAGGTCACGAGCGAGACGTTCGTTCAGCTCGACGAGGTCGCGAGTGCGATTCGCGACGACACCCCGGTCGCCGTCGCCACTGTCGTCGCCGGTCCTGAGGAGCGCGTCGGCAGACGCCTGCTGATCTGGTCCGACCGGGTCGACGGGAGCACAGGATCCGCCCGGATCGATCATGCCGTGTCCACCGACGCCGCTGGTCTGCTCGGCGCGGGACGGAGCGCCATGCTGACCTACGGCCCCTCCGGGGATCGCCGTGGCGTGGGCCTGGACGTGTTCGTCGAGTCGTTCGTGCCGCGGCCGCGGATGATCGTCTTCGGTGCGATCGACTTCGCGGCGGCGGTGGCGCGGTTGGGGGGCTTCCTCGGCTACCGGGTGACGGTCTGCGATGCACGCCCGATCTTCGCCACCGCTAGCCGCTTCCCGGGCGCTGACGACGTCGTGGTGGAGTGGCCGCATCGCTACCTGAAGAATGAGGCGGACGCCGGGCGGACAGACCGGCGTACCGCGCTCTGCGTGCTGACCCACGATCCCAAGTTTGATGTGCCCCTCCTGCAGGTCGCGCTGCGGCTGTCGGAGGTCGGGTACATCGGCGTCATGGGGTCGCGTCGGACCCACGAGGACCGACTGGTCCGGCTCAGGGCCGAGGGACTGACGGATCGTGAGATCGACAGGATGTCGTCGCCGGTCGGCCTCGATCTCGGGGCTCGAACCCCGGAGGAGACAGCGGTGTCGATCGCGGCTGAGCTGATCGCCCAGCGCTGGGGTGGCAGCGGGGCCAGGCTCGCCGACGGCGGGGGGCCCATCCACCGGCCCTGAGCGGCACGACCACACGACGATCCTTCGCGCAAGGACGTCATCGAAACCAGTTCACTCGGAGGCGTACGAGTGCCACGCCTGGGCGAGGCGGCGGATCCCGAGATCGATCACGTCGGGTGGTTGCACGAACTGGATTCGAACATGGTCGTCGTTGCCTCCGTCGAACGAGAGCGACGATCCCGGCACGATCTTCACACCGTGCAGCAGGGCAATCTGCGCGAACTCGACGGCGCCTGGCTCGGGCATCTTCAGCCACATGGACAAACCGCCGGCCGGGCGACGCCACGCCCAGTCGGGTAGCATGCGGTCAAGACAGCTGCACGCGGTGTCGAGTGCGTCGCGGACCTCGGCGCGGCGCAACGCACTGATCTCGCCGACATGTTCCAGCAACCGAGCTGCGACCTGCTGACCGATCAGCGAGCTGCCCAGGTCGGTGGCGGCCTTGATGCGTGTCAGCTGTTCGATGACGGGTTGGGGTGCACGCACCCAGCCGGTCCGCAGGCCAGGCCACATGATCTTGCTGAGCGAACCCACGGTCAGCACCTGAGCCGTGGTGGACAGCGAGGCGAGAGCGGACGGGGCCACCTGATCGACGAGAAGGGGCAGCATCGTCTGATCCTCGACGGTGGTGATCTGGTGCTCGTCGACGAGGTCGACCAGTGCCGTGCGCTGCTCTTCGGACATGACGATGCCGGTCGGTGCCTGACAGGTCGGAGAAAGCAGTACCACCCTCGGGCGCACTGAGGGCAGCAGTGACTTGAGGGCCTGGACGTCGAAGCCGTCCGGAGTCACCGGCAGTGGCTCCAACTGCGCCCCGATCATGCGGAAGGCGTCGATCGCTCCCGCGTAGGTCGGGTTCTCGAGCACGACCCGGTCCCTGTTCCGTGCGTAGAGCTGGCCGGTCAGCCAGATGGCCTGCTGGCTCCCGCTGGTGATCATGATCTGCGATGCCGACGTCCGGAGGCCGAGATGGACCGTCAAGTAGTCGGCGACGGCTTCTCGCAGCGTTGCGAGCCCTGACGGGTGGTAGCCCAGGCCGGAGGCAAGGGCGCCGACGTCCTCGGAGGCGCCGACGACCACGTCGCGCAGCAGCGAGCCGATCGGCGTCTGGCGCGATGCCGTGAGATCAACCAGCCCTCGATCGAGGGGATCGGCCCCACGCATGAGCGGATTGAGCGCCTGCCCATCGACGAGCTCCCTGTTCAACAGAGGGCGCCCGTGGTCGTGAGCAGGCTCCGCCACGACGTGGCCGCTGCCCTGGCGGCTCGTCAGCCGGCCCTCCTGGCGGAGCATGCGATACGCGCTGACGACGGTCGCTCGGCTGATCTGCAGAGACTGCGCCAGGGTGCGCTCGGGCGGGAGCCGCGTTCCGGCGGCGATGTCACCGCGATCAAGAGCGGTCCGCATTGCGCTCGCCAGTCTGACGTAGAGCGCGCCGTCGGCGTGCATCCAGTCGCCTGGGAGCACTCCGGCGAGGACAACTTCGTGCATCTCAGTCCAATCTTGAGCGATTGGCATGTTGCTCGGTCCACTTTCTCGGCCCACACTAGCGTACCAATCTTCCTAGAGCCTGAAGTTCCGGCGGTGAAGAGCGGCCCAGGCAATGGAGCAGGCGTCGCAGGCAACGACGGGGCGGTATACCACCGTTCTCAATCGCCAGCCGTCTCATGATGGGGAGTCACCTATGAGTCCTGCACGAACCCGCGTGGCCGTCGATGTCGGTGGAACGTTCACCGACATCTGTGTCTTCGACGACGACACCGCAACGATGCGCGTGGAGAAGGTGCCGTCGTCGGTCGACCCGATCGACGCCGTTCTGGAGGGCGTCGCCAAGGCCGGCGTCGATCTCCGCGACGTCGCGCTGTTCTGCCACGGGACCACCGTCGCGACCAACGCCCTCATCACGCGGCGCCTTCCCCGTGCCGCCATGGTGACGACGGAGGGCTTCCGCGACATCATCGAGATCCGGCGGGGAACGAAGGAGGACCTGTGGGACGCCTACAAGGACGTCGCACCTCCGTACGTGCGGCGACGCGACCGCTACGAGGTCGCGGAGCGGGTCGACTACGCCGGTGAGATCCTCGTCCCCCTCGACGAGGCCGGTGCCCACAGGATCGTCGATGTGATTCGGCGAAAAGGGGTCGAGACCGTCGCTGTGTGCTTCATCAACGCGCACGCGAACCCCGCCAACGAACGGCGGATGGCGGAGATCATCCGGGAGCAGCTGCCGGACGTGCGTGTGACGACGTCCAGCGAGGTCCTTCCCGAGATCTTCGAGCACGAGCGCTTCTCCACCACGACCGCAAATGCCGTGCTGGCGCCACTGGTGAGTGGTTACGTCAACCGCCTCAGCTCCAGTCTCGAGGCGGACGGGTACGGCGGCGACCTGCTGATCCTGCACTCCGGTGGGGGTGTCATGACGCCGAAGACGGTCGAGAAGCTCGCCGTGCGGTTGTCCGCATCGGGGATCGCGGCCGGCGCGATCGCCAGCCGCCACATCGCCATGCTGAGCGGGTACCCCAACGCCATCGGGCTGGACATGGGGGGAACGAGCACCGACATCTCCCTGGTCACCGACGGCGTGCTCCGTACGACGAAGGAGTGGACCGTCGAGTACGGCTACCCGATCTGCCTCCCCAGCATCGAAGTCCTGACGATCGGCGCGGGGGGTGGCTCACTGGCCTGGCTCGACGATGCGGGTGCACTGCGCAACGGACCGCAGTCCGCGGGCGCGACACCCGGTCCCGCCGCCTACGGACGGGGTGGCGTCGAACCCACCAACACGGACGCCAACCTCGTCCTCGGACGCCTTGGGACCCAGCTCATCGACGGAGGTATGAGCCTCGACTCCAACGCGGCCGAGGACGCCCTCCACAGGGGTGTGGCGCAGCCGCTGGGTCTCGATCTCCACGGCGCGGCGAACTCGGTGCTGCGGGTGGCCAACGCCAACATGGCCGACGCGGTGCGGCTGATCTCGATCCGTCGCGGATACGACCCTCGCGAGTTCGTCCTCGTCGTGTTCGGCGGGGCCGGACCCCTCCACGGGGTCGATCTCGCTCGCGAGCTCTCGATCCCGACCGTGCTGGTGCCTCCGAACCCGGGGATCACCTCAGCGCTGGGGTGCCTGCTGGTCGACATCCAGCACGACCTCTCGTCGATGTTCCTCGGCCGAGTCGGATCCGTCGAGCCTGCAGAGGTCGAGGCCGAGTTCTCGAAGCTCGAGGCCGAGGCGTACGAGCGGTTGCGGACCGAGAAGGTGGCGGAGGCCGACATGCACCTGCTGCGCTCGATCGACATGCGTTACGTGGGTCAGTGGCGGTCGATCTCAGTGCCGGTCGACGGCACTTTCACGGATTTCGCGGGCGCTGTCGAGGAGTTCCATGCCGTGCATGCCCGCGAGCACAACTTCCGCCGGGACAGCACGCCGGTGGAGGTCTACAGGTTGAACGTGACGGCGATCGGGACCGTGCCGAAGCCGGAGCTCCCTCGCCACGATCCGGTGCGATCGGTACCCACGCCGTCGGGCAGCCGTGCGGTCTGGTTCCAGGACGAGACCAGTCCTCACGACACTCCCGTGTACGACCGTGACGCGCTCGGCGCAGGCGCGGTCATCGAAGGGCCTGCGATCGTCGAGCAGCTCGACTCCACCACTCCCATCCCGCCGGGCGCCGTCGCCGAGGTCGACGCCTGGCTCAACCTGAGGATCACGGTCTGATGAGTGCCATCGCCGCGGAAGCGCCGGACAACGCCTACCAGCTCGATCCGGTCACGCTGGAAGTGCTGAAGAACTCCTTCGCGACCATCGTCGACCAGATGGCCGAGCAGATCCTTCGGACGTGTCACTCCTTCGTCATCTTCGCCCGTGACTTCTCCTCCGCTCTGTGCGACCGGGACGGGAACACGGTGATGCAGGGGAGTGCCGACATCGCCGTCCACGTCGGCACCCTGCACTTCACGGCGAAGGCCGTCATCGACGCTTTCGTCGACGACATCAACCCCGGTGACGTGTTCGCTGTCAACGATCCCTACCTGGGAGGGACGCACTTCTCCGACGTCCGCATCGTGCGCCCCATCTTCGCCGGCGATGAACTCATCGGGTTCTCCCAGTCGAACGGGCACTGGGCCGACATCGGGGGCAGCGTTCCGGGGTCGTTCGACGTCAATGCGAAGGAGCACTTCGGCGAAGGGCTCAGGATTCCACCCCTCCGCATCACGCACCGCGGTCACCACCTCGTCGACGTGGCACGGATGATCGTCTCGAACACGCGCGCGCCGGAGACCGCTGAGGGCGACCTGCACGCCCAAATGGAAGCCACCAGGATCGCTGAGGTCGAGCTGCTCCGGTTGGTCGAGAAGTACGGCCGCGAGACCGTCCTCATCGCCATGCAGGACGTCCAGGACTACGTCGAGCGCCTCACCCGCCAGCGTGTCGCGGAACTGCCCGACGGTACCTGGAAGACGACGGACTACCTTGACTACGACCCAGCGCGTGCGGAGGGGCTGGTCCCGGTGTCGGTCGAGATGACCATCTCCGGTGATCGGATCAGCTACGACCTGTCCGGCTCGGCCGAGGCCGTCGCAACCTTCCTCAACGGCACCTTCGGCTCGTCGTTCTCGGGGCTCATCACAGGGACGAAGATGTTCTTCCCCGACATCCCCCTCAACTCCGGCTTCTACCGGGTCATCGACGTCGACCTCGGCCCGGCCGGCACCGTCGTCAACGCGGTCTGGCCGACGGCTGTCACGGGGTTCTGCTCCGGCAGCTACGGCAAAGTCGCGAACGCGACGTTCGAGCTGTGGTCCAACGTCCTGCCGGAACGGGCCATGGCCTGCTGCACCGACATCGAGTACCTCCTCGTCGGTGGGCGGGACACGCGCGACGGCGGCAACGGAATATTCATGTGGTACGACTGGATGGTGGGCGGCTGGGGCGGCCGCAACGGGAAGGACGGCGCCTCCGCCACGTCTGCCGTCTTCGGGGTCGGTGAGGCCGTCCAGCCCCTCGAGGGGCAGGAGCGTCTGTCCCCGGTGGTGACGACCGAGCACCGCATCGCCACCGACTCCGGAGGGCCCGGCCAGTTCCGTGGCGGTTGCGGGGTACGCAAAGGTGGCACGCTCACGGGAGTCGCCAACACCGTCATGTCCTACTGCTGCGACCGTGCCAGGTCCATCACCTGGGGCATCCAGGGCGGGCTGCCGTCGGTGCCGCACGGAGTGTGGCTGACGCCCGCCGGTGGCAAGGCGACGTACATGGGCGCGATCTTCTCGAACGTCCCCGTCTCCGAAGGCGACATGTTCACGCGTCCCTCCGCAGGCGGAGGAGGACTGGGCGACCCGCTCGATCGAGAGCCGACGTCGGTCCTCGAGGACGTCATCGACGAGTACGTCAGCGTCGAGCGCGCCCTCATCGACTACGGCGTCGTCGTGATCGAGATCGACCGGGACCTCGACCGGTTCGACGTCGACGAGGAGGGCACGAGAACGGCGCGGGAGAGGATCCGACGAGACCGTCTCGGCTGGCTGGTCGAGGATCCAGAGGCCACAGCAGAGCGCTACCGGGCGGGAGAGCTCACCACGCTCGACCTCGTCCGTCAGTACGGTGTGATCCTGGACTGGGGATCCGGCGAGCTCCTGGTCGAGACCACCCGGCAGTACCGCGAGATGCTCCAGCGGCGTGCCGTCGATCACTGGAAGTCCCCGACACGAGAGGCCGCGTGAGCCCGATGAGCAACCTCGACGTACAGATCGCCTCGACTCCACAGGTCTTGGCCGAGGTCCTCCGCGACACTCAGGTGCCCCCGCTCGACCCCAGCCGGCCGATCATCTTCAGCGGGATCGGAACCTCTCTGCACGCGTCCCGGGTCGCCGCAAACTGGATCAGCACGATGACCGGGGGAGAAGTGCGTCCGTGGGCGATCGACGCCCACGATCTGGCGACCACCGCTCCTCTCCGCAGCGGCGACCAGGTCGTCGTCATCAGCCACCGCGGGACCAAGATCTTTCCCACGACAGCGCTCAGGCGCGCCAAGGAAGCGGGTGCTACCACGATCTCGGTCGTCGGTCGGACGGCTCCGCAGCAGGAGGCCGATCACACCCTCCGCACGTGTGCGAACGAGACCGCAGGAACGTTCACCGTCTCCTACCTGAGCTCGCTCGCGGTGCTGGCGAAGATGGCGGCGCAGTTCGACCGTGATCCCGAGCTGGCCTTCACGCGCGGCGTCGATCTGCTGCCGGACTCCGTTGCGCAGACCTTGACGATGGGGGAACCCGCGCATGCGGCTGCGACCCTCGCCGCAGCTGACACGATCTTGATCGTCGGGTTCGACAAGGATCTGCCGACCGCGCAGGAAGCGGCCCTCAAGATCAAGGAGGGTGCGTGGATGTGGACCGAGGCGATGTCGCCGGAGTTCGCCCTTCACGGAACCCCGGCCGGCTTCTGGCCCGGCATGGCGGCGGTCATCATCATGCCGGCCGAGTCCGACGGCGGGCGCACCGAACTACTGCGAACCGCACTCGAGAAGCTGGGCAACACCTCGATACCCGTCGTCGAGGACGGAACCGGCGAGCTCGCGTTCACCTCGCCCCACCCCCTGCTTCGTCCGGTGACAGGCATGGTTCCGCTGCAGCAGCTGACCGCCGAGCTGGCGCGCATCCGGGGTACGGACCCGGACACCATGCACGGGCATCGCGAGCCCTGGAAGTCCGTGATGACCGAGCTGATCCGGCTGTGACGGCTCCGAGGATCCGGGCGGGTGTCATCCAGGCGGCGGGGGTGCCGTTCGACGCCGAGGCCAGCCTCAGCGAGCTGGACCGTCTCGCGGGCGAGGCCGCCGGGAAGGGATGTCAGCTCGTCGTCTTCCCGGAGGCGTTCATCGGCGGGTACCCGCGAGGCCTGAACTTCGGTTCGGTCTTCGGGAGCAGGGACGCGGAGGGGCGGGAGTGGTACCGCCGCTACCACGCCGCTGCGGTGGACCTCGCCGGACCCGTCCGCGGCGAGCTGGCACGCATCGCTCGGGCGAATGACGTGCTCCTGGTCGGGGGCGTCATAGAGCGCGACGGCGGCACGCTCTACTGCACCGCCGTATGGACCGATCCTGAGCTCGGCGTGATGAACTCGCGTCGGAAGCTCGTGCCGACGGGGGCCGAGCGGATCGCGTGGGGCAACGGCGACCTCGCTCGCCAGCCAGTGATCGAGACCCGGTACGGGCGGGTCGGCGTCGCGATCTGCTGGGAGAACTACATGCCGCTCCTGCGTACCTACATGTACAGCCAGGGGGTGGAGATCTGGTGCGCGCCGACGGCGGATGCGCGTGACACGTGGGCGGCCTCGATGCGGCACATCGCGCTGGAAGGCCGTTGCTTCGTCCTGAGCTCCAACCAGTTCATCCGCCGGGAGAGCTACCCGGAGGACTATCCGGTCGACCTCGCGCAGGACGCCGTGATGTGCGAGGGCGGTAGCATGATCGTGAACCCACTGGGGCACGTCCTCGCAGGCCCCGAGCGCGAGCAGGCGACGGTACTCGTCGCCGACCTGGATATGGGGGACATCGCGCGGGGAAGCCTCGATTTCGATCCGATCGGTCACTACGCCCGTCCGGACCTGTTCTCCCTCGAGGTGGACACCCGTCCGCGGGCAGTCGTGAGGAAGAGCCAGATGACCTACTGACCGCCGAGGTGCTGAGGAGTCGCTTCTCGGCATCGCACGGTCACGGGCTTTCGCGGTGGCGAGGTCGGCCGCCGGGCCGGCACGTCCGACGGTGCCGCATATCCTCGATCTGACGTGACTCCCGCTGCCCGCGATCTGGGCATCAGTACGCAGCTCCTCCACGTATGCCGCGAGGTCAGCTCTGTGACGCGGCGCACCACCGAGCAGGCCGTGCACCAGCACGCCCTGGCTCCTCGGACATGGCGGTGTCCGTCTCGGACCTGGGTTCCGCAGCTGTTGCCCGGCGAAGGTGCCTCGGATAGGCGGTCTGAGCTGGGGAAACGGGTGTGGGCCTGGTGACATGTCGTGTCACTAGGCGGCGGCATCGTGCCTGGTCAACGCGGTGCGGTGGGCTCGGTGTCGAGGTCGAGGGTCCGCGGCGGCGGGGCGATGACGAGGACCTGGTGCAACCGCCGGACCTCCGGGCAGGGCGGGGTGGTCTGGCGGAACAGCCCGGCTGGGCCGGTGAAGGTGCCGACGTGTAGGCGTTGGAGCTGGTCGCGGGCGCGCGGCCGGGTCGCGGGCTGGCCGGGGGTGCCCGCTTGGGTCTCGACGATCCGGGCGAGGAGCAGCGCGAGCCAGCAGAGCACGACGTGGGCGCGTGTGCGGTCCTCGAGGCGGTGATAGATCGGGCGCAGGTCCAGGATCTGCTTCGTGTCTCGCCAGCCGCGCTCGACCTCCAACAACTGCTTGCAGCCCAGCGCGATGTCCTCGGTGGACAGGTGCGGATCGCTGGTGCGCAGCAGGTACTTCCCGTCGAGCGTCGGCGGTGATCTTCACGGCGTCGATGCGCAGCAGCCCGCCCGGGGTGACCCGCAGGAACCGGTTCAGCCCAGGCTTGGTGGAGATCACCCCGCGCAGCTCGGCCCGCTCGGCCGCGCTCAGCCGGTCCGAGCCGGTGATCATCGTTTCCAGCCGCTCGACCAGGTTCGTCCGAATCGCGATGTCCCGGTCGGCGGCCTCGGGGTTGTGGCAGACCACGAACCGCTCGGTCTCGGAGATCTTGACCTCCTTGACCCGCAGGTTCGCGCCCTGGTAGCGGCCTTGGCGGGTCATCGCCGCGGCCGCCTCGGCCGACCCGGAGCGCAGCTTCTCGCCCAGGATGTAGCCGCCCCCGCCGGCGGCCAGATGCCGCCGGTTCGCCGCGGAGGTGAACCCGCGGTCGGCCACCCAGATGACCTTCCCCAACGTCCAGTCCCGCAGCCCGTCCTTCACCTGCCGGATCAGCGGCGAGTCACTCGTGTTGCCTGGCCACCAACACCACACCCGCACCGGGATCCCGTCCCGGGTCACCGCCATCCCGACCACCACCTGCGGGAGGTCGTCGCGGGAGTCCTTGGACTTCCCGCGGCTGCGGAACCCCGCCTGCCCGGTCGCCCCGGCCGGCGGCTCACGATCAGCAGCGCCGTCGTCCTCGGCGTCCGGCTGGCCATCGTGGCGCCGATTTCGGTCCAGGGCGACGACCCGGCCGTGCCCGTCACGCCAGACCGGGGTGTCGGCCTCCTCGGTCTCGAAGTAGGTGCTGGTGGTGTCGAAGAAGATCAGATCCACCTCGAGGTTGAGCAGGTGCGCGACCGCGTCGAACACCCCGCGCGCGAGCTGGTCCTCCACCTTGATCAGCCAATCCATCGCCCGGCAACCGGTGTCGTCAGACACCGTGTCCAGGCCGGGGACGTGCACGTCATGGGCCACCCACGAGGTGGCGGCCAGCTTCGAGGACGGCGCCAACGCCCGGTTCGCGACCAGCGCGAACAGCACCCGTTCCACCACCGGATCCCGCCGGGTCCCGGCGGCCAGGCGGCGCAGCAGGGTGTCGATCCCGAGCCGGTGCCACAACCGGTCGAGCAGCCACGCCCCGCCCCGCCCAACGGCCGGGACTCGATGAACTCCAGGGGGCGTGTCACGAAAGTCGTGTAACCACGGGTGGACCAAGATCGGCTCAGCGTGATCATCACGCGGCCGGGAAGGACCATCTGTGAGTCAAGACACCAGTACTGAAGATCATGCGGCCGAGGCAGCTCGCCGGTTGGCCGGCGCGCTCGACCCGTCGGTGATCGATGCGTTGTTGGCCGACGCGAAGATCACCGGGACGCCGATCGAGGGCGTCGATGGGTTGCTGAACCGGATGACCAAGTCCGTGATCGAGCGCGTTGTGCATTATGCCGACCTCCCGATTATGCCGATCAGGTACAAGGGCTGCGGGCTGGCGCGGTCGGCATAATCCGGTGAGCTGGTCGACGCTTGCTTCTCCACTGTGGAGAGGAGAGCGTCGTGGTCAAGGCGTTGCGGTCGATCGTGCGGGGGCCGCTGGAGCCGTACGTCACCGGGATCGCCGAGGCGCTGCTGCGGCATGGCTATTCGCGGTCCTCCGCCAGCCAGCACCTGTGCTTCATCGCGCATCTGGACCGCTGGATGCACGCCGAGGGGTGTCGGGCTCGACGGCTTGAGTGCCTCGGCGATCGAGCGGTACCCGGCGCAGCGGCGAGCTGCGGGGTACGTGGAGTACCGGTCGGTGAGGGCGTTGCAACGCCGCTGGGGTACCTCGCGCCGTTGGGCGTGCTGCCGATCCCGCAGGATGTTGCGCCCGGTCCGGTGGAGGAGTTGCTCGGTCGCTACCGCGTCTGGCTGCTCGTCGAGCGCGGTGTGACGCCGGAAACGGCGCGCGGTTACGTGGACTGCGTGCGGCCGTTCGTCGCGACCCGGGTGCGCAGCGACGCGCTCGAGCTCTCCGGCATGAGCGCCGCCGATGTCACCGCGTTCGTGCTGGCCAGCTGCCCGGGCCGGGCTGTCGGATCGGCGAAGCTGATCGTCTGCGCGCCGCGGTCGCTGTTGGGGTGGCTGCACCTGAGCGGCGCGGTCCCGGTGTCGCTGGTGGCCGCGGTTCCCTCGGTCGCGGGCTGGCGGCTCTCCGGCTTGCCGAAGGGTCTCGAACCGGGTCAGCTGCGCAGCCTGTTGGCCGCCTGTGACCGGTGCACCCCGACCGGGCGGCGGGACTACGCGATCATGCTGCTGCTGGCGCGGTTGGGGCTGCGCGCCGGCGAGGTCGCCCGACTCGGCCTGGACGACGTCGACTGGCGCCGCGGCGAGATCGCGGTGCTGGGCAAGGGCAAGCCGAGCGACTGCCGCTGCCCGCCGAGGTGGGTGCGGCGATCGCGCGGTATCTGCGGCGCGGCCGACCGGGCACCGCGCAGGGACGCAGCGTGTTCGTCCGCGTCCACGCCCCGCATCGGGAGTTGACGACCGGCGGGGTGACGATGGTCGTGTTCGACGCCGCGCAGCGCGCCGGTCTGGGCCGGATGCACGCGCACCGGCTGCGGCACACTGCCGCCACCGCCATGCTGCAAGCAGGGAGCCCGCTCGGCGAGGTCGGGCAGGTGCTGCGGCACCGCTCGGTGTTGACCACGGCATTCCTGGAGAAGGTCGACTTCGCCGACGACGGCACCGGCAACGCCCGCCGCCTCTACCCCCTCGGCCGAACCGTCCCCGTCGTCCCCGACCCTGACCACGGCTTCGGCGAACCCACCCTGACCAGCGGTGCCCGCACCGAGACGGTCGCCGAACTCGTCGCGGCCGGCGAATCCCGCGAACGGGTCGCCGCCGTGTACGACATCGGCGTAGGGGACATCACTGCCGCGGTTCGGTACGGGCACGACCGCGTCGCCTGACCGCGTGCCCGCCCCACAGGCCCCGCGCTCTTCGTCGACGAGAACAGCCTCGGTGTGGCCAAGGCGCTCTCCTACGTCCGAGGCGACATCACCTGGCCCGGAGCGCCCGGCGGACCCGTACCAGGCGGCGCCGACACCGCATGGCTGCCGATCGTAGGGCCGCCAGCCTCGTGGTCCTCACCCGCGACAAACGCATCCGCAGCCGACCCCTCGAACGCAACACCCTGCTCGACCACGGCGTCCGAGCCTGCTTCCTCAGTTACTTCAGAGGGCTGAGCCGCGACCTCTTCTCCCAGCTCCGACTGTGGCTGCGGTACTGGGACGACATCGAGACACTCGCGACCGAGCGACCTGCGCCCTGGCTCGCCAGCGTCACCCGCACCGGTATCCGGATCTTCGACACCGGTGGCACCGGGCGACAACCGCCCTGCAGCCCGCGGCATGACCCAGCAACAGGTCGCCGACCGCATGGGCGTCACCAAGGGCCGGATCTCCCAGATCGAACGCGGCAAGGTCTCCGGGCAGGACGTCCTGGCCCGATTCGCCACCGATCTCGGCGGACGACTCCACCAGGCGATCTACTTCGACGACGGCGACATCACCGCCATCGCCTGACGCACCCGAGACTGCGCACCTCAGGCGCCAGTGAGCAGCCGAGTCCGCTGGTGGAGAGGTGGCACTCCGCTCGAACGTGCCCGCGTCGGGGGGCGAGACCTCCGGGCCGTACCGGCTACACGATCTCGTCGATCGGTGCGTCGGCCATGAACCGGCGGAGCACGTTTCCCGTGATGCGCGAGACGTTGTTGTCGCCCCCGTCGGACAAGAGACTCCCGCACCAGGTCATCGACGACGCACTGAACACCGCACCGCCTGCGCGGGTGGTGAAGAAGACGAGGTCCGCCCGCACACCAGGGTGTTCCACCCCGTTCATGCCGGCATGGGTGAAGTAGTGCTCCTCCGGGACCAGGACGGCGTTGACGCTGTGTCCCTGCGAGCTCGCCAGGAGCAGCGCGTGGGGCGGAGTGCCGAGAGTCAGGTCGAAGACGTCCAACTCCAGTCCTGCTGCTCCACCATTCACCAGCCCGAAGTCACCGATGACCTCGTCCTCCTCGACGCCGTCGAAGATCCAGTCGACCCGAGGGTCACGGGCGTCCGGGAGTTGGACGTAGCCGGCGGAGACGTCGAGACCGTAGGAGCCGAACCCTGTACCCCACGTCTTCTGTGGCGCACGAGCACGCATGCGCCACAGGCCTCCCCGCTCGGGGCTGAACTCGTGGTGGTACTCGCCTGGACGAGCGCGCCAAGCCTGAGCGCCGGTCTCGCCCTTCCGCACCTCGATCATCCACGGCTTGTGCGGATGCCGCGATGCCACCCAGTAGAAGCCGTCTCCAGCGAGATACATACCCCGGCCACCGGTGGCGAGATAGTCCTCCCAGGCATCCATCATCGGGCTCGAGTAGTACTCGGGGTGGGTGCCGGTGAGCACGACCTTGTATCCCTGCAACAGCGGAAGGCCCCCGGCGTGCAGGTCGTGGTCGGTGATGACGTCGTAGTCGATGCCCGAGGCCTCCAACCACCCGAGCAGCTGCAGGTCCGCAGGGAACTGCCAGACTGACCCGAACTCGTGGCGGTACCGCGGCCGCATGCTGAGCAGTGGCCGGCGCCAGGAGCTGTACTGCACTCCACGACCATCGGCGTGGTAGTCGTAGGTGGACAGGCCGTACGGTCCCGGGTTCTCGGTCAGCTCCAGGTCCCGGTCCTCCAGGCTCGTGAACACGCCCATGATCGCCTGACCGCTCGGGACGGACTGCATGTCCTGGCTGTTGCCGTAGGCGAGGTAGCTGAAGGTGGGGAGGAGAACAGCGACCTTGGCACTCGTTGCACCCCGCGGAGCGACGACGAAGAACGGGATCTGGTCCTCGTGGTCGCCCGAGCGCACGACCAACGCGTACGCACCGGAGCGCGTGGCCTGGGGGATCTGGACCTCGATCGGGTCGGTCCAGCGGCAGTCATCGAGTGAGTCGTCATGGAACCAGATCGCCCCGTACTGCTCAGGGGCGTGACGGTAGTTCTCCTCGAAACCGTCCCAGTTCCAACCGGTCATCGCCCGGTCGGGCTGGTTGACACAGCGACCGTCACGGCCGTTCCCCGAGACATCGGTCACGTCGTCGGAGGCGATTCCGTGCGCGGTGATCTCGCGGCTGAAATCCCACTGCGCGAGCAGCGCGTCCCCTACGGGCGCCCGGCCGTCGTGGAGCGCTGTGCGCGCATCCTCGGAGAGTCCCCCGACCAGCACCTTGGGGGAATCGATCTTGCCGTTGAAGGTGTCGGAGACCCAGGCGCGCCCATCGACCACCTCTGCGGTCAGCCCCGCGATCACGACGGGAGCGGCGGCCGGTAGGGGCCGGACCTCCGTCCTCACGTCGACAGTGGTGTCGGAGTCGAGCGGAACGACGTGTCCGAGGCGGCTGTTGGTGCGGTTGAGCCGGACGCGTTGCTCCACGAACAACTCGCCGGTGGCGGTGTCGAGGCCAGCGACGACCGAGTAGAAGACTTCCGGGAACAGCCGGCGGTCGGAGCGCACCGACGCAGACTGCCCGTCCGGCCCCGAAACGGTCAGCGTCAGGAAGCCGTCATCGATCGTCAGGGCCCATCCCGCCCGAGCGCTCTCGTCCCACCTGCTCAGGACCGACTGCCGCTTCTGCGGTGTGGTCGACCAGATGAACGCGTGCAGCGTGAATCCGCCCTGCACTCCGGCCAGCGCCGCATCCGGGTCGGGAACCTCCACGTATCCGCCGACCTGGGTGCGCTGCGGGAACCCGCGCCGGGGAGCGCCCAGATCGAGGTCAACGCGCTCGGTATCGATCCGGTCGGCGTGCGTGCCGTCCGTGTGGCGGGACTGGCCGTCGGTGGAGCCTTCGGGCCGGCACACCAGCCGGACGAGTTCAGCGGTGTAGTCAGCGGGCCGATCCGTTGCGACGAAGAAGGAGACGGTTTCGCCCGGGGCGACATTAGGACGGTCACAGTACCCACGAATGAACAACCTAGACATTCTGCGACCGCCCCTCGCTGTCGCTCCACAACCCGTGCGCCTCGAGGCGTTGCAGGAAAACAGCGTGGATGGCTTCCGGCTCGGATGAGTAGACCGACCCCGGGCCGACCTCGACCGACTCGCCTCGAGCGGTCATGAACGCGAGCCCGTACTCGTCGTACGGGTGGAGAACAAGTGCGAACGGCTTCCGATCCATGGAGAAGGCGGGGCCGCGGACGAAATTCAGGACCAGGTTGAGCTCGTGGGAGTGAGGACCGCGCGGATTGTCGCGATGCGCAGCCACCAGGTCCGGCGTGACCAGTGGCCGAAGGGCTTCGACACGCGTCTTCTGGAACTTCGGCAAGCAGTCTCCTGATTTGTCCCGTAGAACGGTGGGATCGCTGAGGGGCATGTGTCGAGCCTCCGAATTGGAACCAGTGGATGCCTGAGCGGGCACGCGGCCGGAGGTCGTCCAGGCGACATGACGCAATGCGCGAACCTGTGCTGTCACATGCGGTCGCGATCGGTCAGCATGGATATGTATTCCTTTTCGCGTGGTTAACACCCAGCATGCCGGACGAGCTTTCGGGCTGCTGTACTAGGGCAATATAGCTATCTGACACGGATCAGTCCAGGCCCGGATTTTCGCCCTCCAGCGTGGAGCCATTGCGCCTTGCCGACCTGATCATGCGCCGGCGACGATGAGGGGCTGACTGCTGCGATGAGCTCGTCCTGGGTTCCGCAGCTGTTGCCCAGCGAAGGTGCTCGGATAGGCAGTCTGAACTGGGAAAACGGGTGTGGGCCTGGTGATGTCGTGTCACTGGTGGCCTGCGCCAGTAGTTCGTTCTGTTAGTTGTAGAGTGAGGTATGGCACGGACCGGACGACCGAAAGCAGAGCTGATCCTCACTGCGCAGGAGCGTGAGCAGCTGGGGCGGTGGGCGTGGCGGCGGAAGTCGTCGCAGGCGCTGGCGTTGCGGTCGAGGATCGTGTTGGCCTGCGGTGACGGGATGATGAACAAGGACGTCGCAGCCTTGGTGGGCTGCTCGGCGCCGACGGTGACGAAGTGGCGGTCGCGGTTCGTGGCTCACCGGCTCGATGGGCTGGTGGACGATCCGCGGCCGGGTCGCCCGGCGACGGTGACCGCTGAGCAGGTCAAGGATGTCGTGGTGGCCACGTTGGAGTCCACGCCGAGGAATGCGACACACTGGTCGCGGGCGAAGATGGCCAAGCGGTCCGGGCTGTCGAGGTCCACGATCGCGCGGATATGGAAGGCGTTCGGGCTCCAGCCTCACCGTGAGGACGGCTTCAAGCTGTCCAACGATCCGCTGTTCGTGGACAAGGTCTACGACATCGTCGGGCTCTACCTGGATCCGCCGGAGTCCGCCGTGGTGCTCTCGGTGGACGAGAAGTCGCAGGTGGAGCCTGTCAGATGGTCTGTGTAAGAAGATCCTCTTGAGTTGAGGAGTACACAGATGTCCGTGATCGATGACCAGGACGCGCATCCGCTCGGAGTCGACCCCCAGGCCGGTGCCGAGCCCGAGACGGCCCGTGACGCCGTGAACCGGATGGTCGATGCCGGGCTGCTCGACGGACTGATGTCCAAGGTCGATGTGAGCTTGGCCCCCAGCGCCGGACACTGATATTGACCCCGCTTCACGGACACGTCGGTGAGGAGATCAGGCCCGACGGGCGGTCA
>NZ_BAABGT010000059.1:0-1765 GCF_039541715.1 Pseudonocardia xishanensis | reverse complement strand
GTCGGGATGATCGGCATCAACGTGCCGGTGCCGGTCCCGATGGCCTACTACTCCTTCGGGGGTTGGAAGAACTCGCTGTTCGGCGACACCCACGCCCACGGGGTCGAGGGCTTCCACTTCTTCACCCGCGGGAAGGTCGTGACCACGCGCTGGCTGGACCCGTCCGCGCGGGAACAGCACGGCGGCATCAACCTGGGCTTCCCGCAGAACGCGTGAGACCCGGACCGGCCCCGCACCCCGTCGGGTGCGGGGCCGGTGGTGTGTGATGGTCCGATGAGCACCCCCGGCGCGCCTGCAGGCCCCGGGTCCGTCGCGGTGCTGGTGGCGCTGCTGGGCCGCCGGGTCCGCGAGGAGATCGACGCGGGCCTCGCCCCGCTGGACCTGTCGATGCGCCACTTCTCCGCGCTCGGACACCTGGCCCGGCGCCCCGGGCCGTCCTACAGCGAACTCGGCAGGCGCGCCGGTGTGACCGTGCAGAGCATCCAGGCGACGCTTCGCCATCTCGAGGGCCTCGGCGCCGTCGAGCGGCGCTCCGAGCCGGGCCGGGGTCGCGTGGCCGCGCTCCACGTCACCGCGGAGGGCCGCCGACTGCTGGCCGCCGCGGAGAAGGCCGTCGCCGAGGTGGACCGGGTGATGCTCGCCTCCCTGCCCCGGCCGGAGCGCGCCCTGGTGGCGCGCACGCTCGCGGGCATGGTGACCCGGATGGGCGAGGAGACGACGTGAGTCCGGCACCGAGATTCAGTCCGGCTGAGACTTGTTCGGGCCATCGCGCGACCGATTCGGTCGGCGAGGTTTCAGGCGGACTGAAGGAAACGCGGCGATCTTCCGCGGTTCGTCGCGACGCGGACGCCCGTTCCCGGCCGGGCTCCACAGCGCATCTCGGCCCGTGAGGCGGTGACCGCCGCCACGTCGACGGCTCCGGGGAGCGGCCGAGAAGGATCCGACGGACGCGATGCGTCCGCCGTCCGCCCCTCCGCGTGTGCCGCGGATCCACCGGCGCACGGTCCCCGGCGGCCGGGTGGCGGGGGGCGTCCGACCCCGGACGGGAAAGAGCGCCTCTCACCGATGGCCGCGGAATTGCATCGCCCCCGCGTTCGCGGCGCACCCGGTGAGAGGCGCTCAGTGCGTACAACGCGGGAACGCCGCGCGGGATGCGCGCACGAACGGGTGGTCGCAGGCGTCCTGCCTGCGACGACGCGACGACGGATCGCGTTTTTGCGAAGTGTCGCGCCACTCGGCGGAGGGAATGCGCGAGTCGATCTCGACGCCGTCGGAATTCATCGCGCGCGATTTCACGAGACACCGTCGCGCGCCGTGTCCGACGGCCACCCGCTCGTACGCGCCCGCGGGGCGCCCGCACGCGCGTAGGGACGAGCCCGGCCGGGTCGGCCCGGGAGGGCCTGTCCGGGGCTCGGGGAGCCTCGTGACGAAGTGTGACCGCCGTCATGGAGCCGGAAATCTGCCGTTAACAGGGCCCGGACGGCCCTGCTGCGTCGCATGCAGCTCGTTGACCTGCGGCAACGCGGCCGAAACGGCGAGGGGGACCCCGATTTGACCCGTGCCGTCGACGGGGCGTAACTTTCTCGTCGTCAGCGAGACGCCGGACAGAACGGGCCCTGGAGGCCCGGTCAACAGGCCCGCTGGCCGCCCCCGAAGCCGGACCCCCGGAAATCCTCTGGATTACCGGCAGGTGTACGGTGGGGAAAGCCCCGGACGTTCTCCGACAGGAGAGCCATGGTGTGCGGGTGTCTTTTGAGAACTCAAC
>NZ_BAABGT010000058.1:0-16631 GCF_039541715.1 Pseudonocardia xishanensis | reverse complement strand
CATTCGCCTGGGCGTGTCACCCTGCCCACCGCGTCACCAACCTCCGTAAGTAGGACACCTAGGCGCTGGCGCGGCTCTGATCGCCCCAGCAGGCGCTCTACCCGCCGACGCCACCGTCACGGGTGCCCTCGGCGGCGGGGGAGAGCAGCCTCCGCCCGTTCAGGGCTTCGCGTCCGCTGCCACCTTGGACGTGACTACCTCCGCCCAACCGGCCAGCCCGGTGACAGTCGAGATTCCGGTCCCTGCGGACTCGTACAAGGACGCGGATCCGGCGAACGACGGCGCGGTGCTCGTCTGGCACAAGCACGAGCAGGAGGACTGGGAGCCCCTCAGCGGCAGGCTCGACCGCACGCGGAACGTCGTGAGCGTCGAGACGACCAAGCTGTCGAAGCTGATCCCGTGGTTCCCGTCGCTGGGAGGCCTGGGCGACCAGCTGAATGACATCGCCAACGGCTTCTTCGGCGGCGTGAACTTCACGACCGAGCAGCCGACGTGTGCCGGTGACATCTACGGCAAAGCAGTCGGACTACACCGTCAAGTCGTCGACGACAGACGTCGTGCGCTGGTGCGTCGGTCAGGACGGCGGGAAGGTGCGGCTGAAGGTTGTGCTCAACCGGCGATATCCGGAGCTGGCCTCGATGAGCTCCAACCTGTCGGTCGAGTCCAACACTGTGGGAGAGATCGGTGCGCCCCTGACGGCGCAGCTTGCCACCACGACCTTCGACCGCGGCAGGATCACGCTCGTCCCGGGCGGGACGGCCGTCCTGAACGTCGACCTGCAGCCGGGAGAGACTGCGCGCTTTCATACCGAGTACGACGGCTTCGCCCAGTCGCTCATCCAGCTGCAGCTGGGGCTTGAGCTGACGGAGAAGATCGTCGAGATCGTCTATGGCAAGGGAGCGTCAGGCTTCGGTGAAATGACGCCTGAGTGCATGAGCAAGATCGTCGACGTAGCCACGAACGCGGATGACTCCGAGCGGGTCGGCTCGATGCTCGAAACTTGCGTAAACCCGGAGACCATGCTGGAGGGGCTGACGGGGAGGGCCGTCGAGTTCGCCCAGAACTTCGTCGTCCCGCTCCTGAAGACGTCAGCCTTCGTCCATGCGTCGGCCAACGCCTTCGCGGACATCGTGCGGGGGAAGGATAAGTACGACATCGTCATCGCCCGCGCGAAGACGGCTAGCGACACGGGTACTGCTGGTCCGGGTTCGTCTGCCTACCCAGCCGGTCAGTGGTCCGGTCGCAGTCGCACACTCCAGCTCGCCGCGGACGGCACGGGCTCGGCGATGTACCTCGTCCATGGACCGACGGGTGGTTGCACGAGCGGATCCGGGAGCAAGGACCCCTGCTACTTCAACGTGCAGTTCAAGCTCAACGGCGGCAGCGACCCGAACGAGCAGCGAGGGCTGACGGGACGGTCGTCCCCTCAGCCCTCGCTGTCTCCGGAGGTGGTCAGGCCGGGTCGGGCCGCGTCACCTCGGCCACGTGCACCGGGTCGTGGTAGTACACGGTGAACTCACGGATCAGCCCGTCCTCGAAGGTGAGGAAGTGGCCGACCATCGTGTCCAGTCGTTTGCCCGTCACCACGCTGGTCGCCTGCATCCGCATCTGTATCGCCAGCCCCGTCTCGCCCTCGAAGTACTGGATGTCGCTCAGCTCGAGGCTCGACCAGGTCTGCGTGAACCGGGCGAAGAACCGTCGGAGGCCCTCCGCGCCGTGCCAGTCCCCCGCGTACGGGACCGTAGGGCCCTGGCGGCCGACCACGTCGGGGTGCAGGTGCGAGGCCATCTCGCCGAAGTCCGCGCCGGCCTTGGCGCCGCCGGCCGCGACATAGCGTTGCTCCGCCTCGTAGAAGCTGGCGAGGACGTCGGCGAAACCCGATGACGTCGCTCCTGCCGTCGTACCCACGGGTGGGCTCCTCTCAGTCGGCCTGCACGGTGCGGTCGAAGATGCTCTGGTTGCCGCGCTGCCAGTGGCAGAACTGCTCCACCGAGGAGATGCGCCAGGAGTCGTCGCCCCGGACCAGCTGGTACTCGTAGTACCCCACCTGCTGGTGGAACTCCCCGTCCGGCTCGCCCCGCAGGTAGTGCGTGGCGTTCAGCGTCGAGCACACCACGGCGGTGTCGCCGTCGATGGCCACCTGGTGGTTGGCGCTGATGTGCTGGGTGGCCGTGTACGTCTCGAACACCCGCCGCATCACCCCCACCAGCGTCTCCCGCTTCATCCGGATCCAGCGGCCGGTCCGGATCGTGTTGACGTCGACCTGGTCGGCGAAGCAGCCGGAGAAGTCAGCCCATCTGCGGCGGTCGATGGCCACCGCGAACCGGCACACGACCTCCACGATCGCCGTCCGGTCCTGCAGGGCGGCCAACTGCTCGCGGATCGACTGCTCGGGCACGGCGAACTCCTCTTCGTTCCCGGTCGGCATGACGCGACCCTCTCCGCCGATGCGTGATGGTCGGAGACTCGCTCATGGGTCTGTCGAGTGCTCAGGCCTCGGTCGCGGCCTTCTCGACGAGGCGGAAGCCTTCGCCGTCCTCGACGATGAACCCCGCGGTGAGCCCCGCGAAGTGGGTGCCCAAGAAGAGCACGTCGGTCCCGACGTACGCCTCCAGTGCTGCGCGCCGGCTTCTCGAGGATGCGACCGGGTCCCAGTCGCCCTGGGAGCTCCACTCGGGCCGGGCGATCTGGATCGGGTGGTGGAAGGCGTCGCCCGTCACGAAGGCCGCCGCGCCGTCCGACTCGAGCCGGACGCTGTGATGGAAGGCGGTGTGCCCCGGCGTCGACACGTACCGGACCCCGGGCAGGACCTCGCCGTCGATCGGCACGAGCTCCAGCAGGCCGGCGTCGACGACGGGCTGGAAGGACTCCTCCTGGATCAGCCGGGTCTGGTCCGACAACGCCGACACGTCGGGACGGAAGGCCCTGTCGATGAGGTCGACCTCATCGGCGCCCTCCGTCGTACCGGCAGCCGCGGGCTCCGGGGCCTCCACGATCTGCCCGAGGTGACGCTCGTACTCGTCGCGCACCATGACGAGCCGGGCGTTCGGGAAGGTCGGCACCCACTGCCCTGCCTCGTCGCGCATGCTGAACCAGCCGACGTGGTCGAGGTGGGCGTGGGTGCACAGGATGACGTCGACGTCGCCACGGCCGTACCCGGCTGCGGCGAGCCGCTCCAGGAACGGGCTGTCGAGGTTGCTCCAGATCGGCTGCATGGGATAGCTCTTGCCGTTGCCGCAACCCGCGTCGACGAGGATGACGTGCTCACCCGTGTCGATGACGAAGCAGTGCATATCCGCGAGGATCTGGCCCGACTCGTTGAGGTAGTCCGGATAGAGCCAGTCGATCTCGTGCCGCGTGTCCGGCGTC
The DNA here is from genome assembly GCF_039541715.1 of Pseudonocardia xishanensis. Classification (NCBI taxonomy): domain Bacteria; kingdom Bacillati; phylum Actinomycetota; class Actinomycetes; order Pseudonocardiales; family Pseudonocardiaceae; genus Pseudonocardia; species Pseudonocardia xishanensis. The sequence continues at coordinate 13,262 of NZ_BAABGT010000058.1, read as the reverse complement.
AGCTGTGCGATGAGCCCGTCGAGCAGTCCCACCTCGATGGGAAACTCGAGGACCTTGGTGATCTTGAATCTCCCGACCTGCCAGGTCTGCATGGTGCGTCCTTCGACTCTGTGCTGACTGATCGTCGCGCGCCTGCCCGGAGCCAGTAGATCGCGCGACGGCTGCCGCGGCAATGCGGAGGTCGACCTCCACGTCGACGAGTGAGCGACCGTCCGCGAAGGCGACTGATTCCGAAAGCCGGACAACAGACTGCGACCGCAGGGCGGGGGTGGTCGAGTAGATTCCGACACGCAGAACGCACGGCCCACTTGTGCGTTCCCGGAGCAGATCGAGACGTCCGCGCGTGCCGCCGGCGTCGAGGACGTCACGGCGGCGCCGAGGTTCTCCGAGCCGGACGACCAGGCCGTGGCGGCGCATCGACTGGCAGCACCACAGCCCAGGGCGGTACAGCCGAACTCGACAGCTCGCGTCAGAGGCTCCGGCGGATCGGTGGGGGAGCGAGGTCGGAGAACCCGGGATCGCGGTGGTACAGGTACGCCGGGTAGCCGGGCATCGTCGTGCTCGCGGCATCGAGCCGCCCGACCTGCTCGGCGGTCAGGTCCCAGCCGAGCGCACCGAGGTTGTGCTCCAGCTGCTGCTCGTCGTCGGCGCCGAAGACCACGGAGGCGACGGTGGGCCTCTGCAGGACCCAGTTCAGGGCCACCTGGGCGACGCTGCGGCCGGTCTCGGCGACGAGCTCGTCGAGGACGTCGACCACTTCGTCGAGCACGGTGCGGTCGACTGGCGGGCCGATCGCACCAAGCCGCGCCACCCGGGTGCCCGGCCGCGGATCGACGCCCCGGCGCACCTCGCCGGCGAGCCAACCCCCGGCAAGCGGGCTCCAGACCACCGCCCCCAGGCCCTGATCCAGGCCGAGTGGAAGTAGTTCGAGCTCGTAGTCTCGACCGACCAGCGAGTAGTAGACCTGCTGGCACACGAAGCGGGTCAGGCCGTGCGCCTCGGCCGCGGCGAGGGACTTCATGAGCTGCCACGCCGCGAAGTTCGACGCTCCGATGTAGCGCACCTTGCCCGAGGCGACCAGCGAGTCCAGGGTGCGGAGCGTCTCCTCGAGCGGTGTGCCCGCGTCGAACGTGTGCAGCTGCAGGAGATCGACGCGATCCGTCCTCAACAGGCGCAGCGCCGCCTCACACCCGGCGATCAGCCGGGAGCGGCCGGTCCCGCGCCCCGTGGGACCGGGACCGGTCGGCAGCCCCATCTTGAACGACAGCAGCGCCTCGTCGCGACGCTCGTGCACGGCCTTGCCGAGGATCTCCAGTGATGCGCCGTTGCCGTAGTTGTCGGCGGTGTCGAACAGGTTCACCCCCGCGTCGAGGCAGCGACCCACCAGGCGACGGGCCTTCGCCACGTCGGTGTTGCCGAACGGCCAGTTCGGGCCGCCGCCGAACGTGCCGGTCCCGAAGGACAGTGGGGGCACGAATAGGCCGGACTCCCCGAGCCGCCGCGGGGTGATGTTCGCCGCGTGCGCAGTCGTCATGCCCTCAGCCTGCCGAGCTGCGGTGCTGCCGGTCGCCAGGTTCTGCCCGGCAGAACCACCCGGCCAACTGGTCCAGGGGCCCCGCGCGGCGCGTCCGGTACCGCTCCAGCGAGGCGAGCCGGCTCGCAGGATCGGCAGGTGGAGCAGGATCGAGTACCGCCGTGCTGCCCACGGTTCTGGCTGAAAGAACAGTCGTTGACGCCCCCTGCGCCCCAGGTGACGCTCACCAGGCTTCGAGCGCCGCCCCATGGAAGGAGCCGCAGGTGACGCAGACCAACGAGAGCTACGCGTCGATGTGCGATGTGACCGACGAGCAGGAGCACCAGTTCCCCCAGCACCGTGAGGTCCCCACCTCCCGGGCCGATCTGCCCGCCGGCACCGTCCTCGCCTCGGCCGACAGCCACCTGTTGGAGCCGGCTGACTGGCGCGACCGCATGCCCGCGAAGTTCCGCGACCGTGCCCCGCGTGCCTGGCTCGACGACAACGCTCTGATGCACTACTCGTACGACGGGCTCGAGGTCGTCGACCACTTCGGCGCCTGCGTCTCGACCGGCCGCGAGGGGATCGGCGACGTCGATGCCCGCATCGCCGACATGGACGCCGAGGGCATCGCCAAGGACATCCTGTTCCCGCAGTTCTCGTTCGCGATCCTGAACGGGCTCAGCGCGGCGCACTCCGAGGCGCCCATTCGCGACCCCGAGTACTCCATGGCCTACATCCGGGCCTACAACGCCTACGTCGCGGAGGTCTGCGCGCAGTACCCGGACCGGCTCTACGGCCTGGGCATCCTCAACTTCTGGGATCCGGCCTCCGCGGCCGACAACATCGCGGAGATCAAGGACCTCGGGTTGAAGGGGCTGATCCTGCCCACCAACCCGCCGTCCGTCCGGTACAACGACGAGCACACCGAGCCGCTGTGGGACGCGATCGAGGCCAGTGGCCTCCCGCTGAGCTTCCACGTCGGCGAGCGGGTCGACATGAGCGGGGCCGGCACCCTGGGCACCGGCCTCATGCAGAACTTCGCGCCCTACCGCCGGCTGTGGTCGCTGCTCACCTTCTCCGGCATCCTGGAGCGCCACCCGGAGATGAAGGTCGTGTTCACCGAGGGGCAGCTGCACTGGATCCCCGGGACGCTGCAGGACGCCGACATCTTCTCCAGCACATTCGCGTCGCTCTACGAGCCGAAGCTGGCCCATCCGCCGAGCCACTACTTCTTCCAGAACTGCTACGCGACCTTCCAGGAGGACCCGGTCGGGCTGCGGATGCTGGGCGACATCGGGGCGGACCGGGTCATGTGGTCGACCGACTACCCGCACAGCGAGTCCGTGCTCGGCCGATGCCAGGAAGCGGCGCTGGCGGTCGCGCAGGTGACCTCGGACAGCGACGCCAGGGCGGTCCTCGGCGGCAACACGATCAAGCTCTGGGGGCTCGACGACTGAGCCCCTGTGAGCCCCTGGAGGGCGGCACCCCCGACCCAGGCTCCGTCTCTCGCGGAGCCCACCACCCGGTCCGGTAGAGGACCGGTGGATTTCGCCCGAGCTCATGGAGGAGACGGCGTGAGGATGAAGTGGAATTCAGGGCGCCCGAAGGCGTGGCGGGCCCGATCGGTGGCTGCCGCCACCGTGGGTCTCGCACTGGCCCTGACGGGATGCTCGACCGGGACGAGTGGGGGCGGTTCCGGTGCGGCGGCATCGTCGACGAACAACGTTGTGCTGGACTCGATGAAGCCCGTGACGACGTTCGTCGGGCCGACGGAGTCCTTCACGCCGGTCAAGGACAAGCACATCATGGTGTTGGTCTGCGGCAACTTCGGCAAGGCCTGCATCCGCCTCGGGGAGGGCGCGAAGCAGGCCGCCGAGTCGCTCGGTTGGCGCGTCGACATGGTCGACGGCCGGCTGGACCCGACGGTGTGGAACCGGGCGGTCAAGCAGGCGGTGGACGCCGGCATCGACGGCATCGTCTCCGTCGCGGCCGACCCCAACCTGATGGGCGAGGCCATGGCGGCGGTGAACGCGAAGCACGTGCCGTTCGTGATGATCTCGCAGAGTCCCAAGCCCGGTGACGTGCCCGGGGTGCGGAGCTGGATCCGACCGGACGCCGTCAAGGGCGGTACCGACGTCGGGACGTGGATTGCGGCCGACTCGGGCGACAAGGGCAGCGCGCTGCTCATCGACCTGCCCGACTACGCCGACATCATGAAGCGCAACGACGCCATCGCCGACACGCTGACGAAGACCTGCCAGGAGTGCACCGTCCATCGGGTCACGGGCTCCAGCCAGACCGTCGGGACGAGCCTCGCCCCGCTGGTGACCTCGCAGCTGCAGCAGCACCCGGACGTCAACTACGTCTGGTCGCCCGACGACGCCGTCAGCAATTTCGTCGCCCAGGGCATCCAGCAGGCCGGCAAGTCGGCCACCGTGAAGCTCGTGTCGGGCGCGGGCGAGCCGGAGGCGCTGGCCAAGATCAAGGCCGGCACGCATGCCGCGGACCTCGCCAGCCCCAACAACTTCATGGGCTGGCTCGCCGGTGATGCCCTGATCCGCGCGATTTCCGGTGTGCCGGTGCAGGACGTGTGGGACGTCCCGCAGCGCTTCTTCTCGGCGGTGAACATCAACGACGGCGGGCCCGACCTGACCGAAGTGGGATGGAACGTGGAATTCGACTACCGCGACCAGCTCAAGAAGATGTGGGGCCTGACGTGAACTCCGGCGAGCAGGGGAGCGGGGGGGTCGCGGAGGCGAGCGCCCCGGCCGCCGGCACACCTGCGGTCACATCGGTCGCGACCTCGAGCCCGAAGCGGTGGAGGGGCCCCGCTGTCGCCGAGGTCCTGTCGCGGTACTCGCTGATCGTCGTCCTGGCGGCCCTTTGGCTGCTCTTCAGCCTGTGGAACCCGCAGGTCTTCGCCACGACCGCGAACCTGCAGACGATCCTGCTCGTGCAGGCGTCGGTGGCGTTGATCGCACTGGCGGTCATGGTTCCGCTCGTCGCGGGGCACTTCGACCTGTCGTCGGGCTTCCAGTTCGGCCTGGCGCAGAGCCTCTGCGCGATCCTGGTGATCCAGAAGGGGTGGAACCCGCTGCTCGCCATCCTTGCTGTGCTCGGCGTCGGAGGCCTGATCGGCCTGGTGAACGGTCAGCTGATCACCCGGCTGAACCTGCCGTCGTTCACCACGACGTTGGGCACCGGGCTGGTGATCCTGGGATTGAGCGAGTTCCTCACCGACAACCAGGTGATCGCCGGGGCGGCCCCCGACTGGTTCCTGGCATTGGGGCGGGGGAGCCTGGCCGGGATCCCGCTGCCGTTCCTGTACCTGGCGCTCATCGGGATCGCGCTGTTCGTGATGCTCGAGCTGGCCGTATGGGGCCGGCGCGCGTACGCCGTCGGGGCGAACCCAGTGGCCGCGCGGCTGTCCGGCATCGCCGTGGACAAGCTGGTCCGCCAGTCGTTCGTCATCACCGGGCTGCTGTGCGCGCTTGCGGGCTGCATCTCGGTGACGAGCCTGGGCGGGTCGTCCCCTGTGATCGGGTTCGGGTCGCTGCTGCCTGCCTTCGCCGGTGCCTTTCTCGGCGCGACGTGCATCCGGCCCGGCCGGTACAACGTCGCCGGCACCGTGATCGCGGTCTACGTGATCGGCGTCGGGATCATCGGCCTGCAGCAGAACGGCGCCAACGTCTACGTCCAGGACCTGTTCAACGGCGGTGCCCTGCTCGTCGCGGTCATCGTCGCCACGCTGGCGCGTCGGCGCCGAACTGCGAGCTGAGGCGCCGGGCATGGCACTGGTCATCGGCGTCGACATGGGCGGGGTCGACCCGGACGCCACCCACGCGCTGCGCGACCGCATTCGCGCGCAGCGCCGTGAGAGGTCCCGCCACGACGGCACGGCGCCCACGCCGGACGTCACGGGCGCCCGGTGGATCGACGACGACCTCGCCCGGTACGACGGCCCGTCGACGCCGGCGGGCCCCCAGATCACCTCTGAGACGGAGACCTACGTGGACGATCCCCTAGCGTTCGGGCGGCTGTGCCGCCCCGGCGGCTGGACAGCCGTCTACTCCGGTGTGGTCCCGGCGGGGCATCCCGAGCGCACCGCCCGCGTCGCTGCGCTGCCGGCCGGGCGGTGATCGCCGTGCCGACGCCGTCGAGCCGGGTGGCTCCCGCACTGAGCTTCGTCAACGTGACCAAGAGCTTCGGCCCCGCGAAGGTGCTGCGAGGCGTGTCCTTCGACGTCGAGCCCGGCGAGATCCACGGGCTGCTGGGCACCAACGGGGCCGGCAAGTCCACGCTGATCAAGATCCTGGCCGGCATCTACCAGCAAGACGCAGGCGGCCACATAGCCGTCCACGGGGACGAGCTCGCGGCGGGCCACGATCCCGCCGCCGCGCAGGCCGCGGGCATCGCGTTCGTCCACCAGGACCTCGGCCTCGTCGAGGACCTCAGCGTGGCGGACAACGTCGGGTTGCACATCGGGTTCGAGAAGCGGTTCGGGCTGATCAACAGCCGCGACACGGCCGCGACCGTGGCCCGGGTGTTGGAGAAGGTGGGGGCCGGCTTCGCCCCGGACCGGCTGGTGAACTCGCTGTCGCGCGACGAGCAGGTCCTCGTCGCACTGGCGCGGGCACTCGCCCTCGACCCCAAGATCGTCGTGCTCGACGAGGTCAGCGCGAGCCTGCCGGGCCCCGAGATGCAGCGACTCGCCACCTCCCTGCGGGCGATGCGGCGTACCGGCGTTGCGTTCATCTACGTCACCCACCGACTCGACGAGCTGGAGAACCTGGTCGACCGGGTGACCGTGCTGCGAGACGGGGTACGGGTGGTGACCTCGCCCGTGGCCGAGCTGAGCCACGCGGAGCTGGTCCGGTACATCGTCGGCACGGAGCCGATCACCGCGCACCCGCAGCCGCTCCCGCGCCTCGCCGACGCCGCGGCGGCGGAGTCACCGCACCTGGTGGTGCAGGAGCTGATGACCGCGACCCTCCCGCAGCCGATCTCGTTCGAGGTCCGGGCGGGGGAGGTGCTGGGCGTGTGTGGGCTGGTGGGCAGCGGCACCCGGGAACTGGCGCAGGTGCTGGCCGGCAACGAGCAGCCCACCGGCGGGTCGGCGACCCTCAAGGGTGCCCCGCTGCGGCTCGGCAGGCCCGAGAGCCTGGCCCGCAGCCGGGTCGCGGTCGTCCCCGGCGACCGCCAGCGCGAGGGCATGATCACCGGACTCGGGATCCGCGAGAACCTGTTGCCGACGCGTCGTGACTTCGGGGCCTGGACTCGGCTGGGCTTCCGCATGCCGCGCCAGGAGACGCGAGCCGTCCGCGAGGTCGCCGAGGTCTTCGCCGTCGTGCCGCGGGACCGAGCGGACCGCGACGTCTCCGAGCTCAGTGGCGGCAACCAGCAGAAGCTCGTCTTCGCCCGTGCGCTCGCCGACCGGCCGGACGTCGCGGTGCTGGAGGACCCGACCGCCGGGGTCGACGTCGGCTCGCGGGCCGTGCTGTACCGGCTCATGCACGAGTCCGCGCAGGCCGGCACCGCCGTCGTCCTGGTGAGCACCGACTTCGAGGAGGTGGCGGCGCAATCGCACCGCGTGCTGGTGATGTCGCACGGCCGGGTCGTCGCCGAGTTCTCCGACGCAGAGCAGCTCAACGCCGACATGCTCGCCGAGGCGAGTTACGCGGGCGCCCACGTCGGATCGGCCTGACCAGCGGGACTTTGCGCTACCCCGAGTGAAGCGCCCCGGGTGTGGTGGAGGCTCTGATCCCCGGGCAGCCGGTGATCACCACCCGCCCCGACAAGCAGGCGGGCCGGGCGCCGGATCGGTGGATCGGGACTTCACCGCGGCGCGCCCGAACCAGCTCCGGGTAGTGGACATGACCTGCGTCCCGACATGGTCCGGGACGGTGTTCACCGCGTTCGTGTCCGATGTGTACTCACGCCGGGTCGTCGGGTGGCGCTGCGCGTCCCCGATGCCCACCGAGCTTCCGCTCGACGCCCCGGAGATGGCGCTGTGGACCCGAGAACGTGCAGGCCAGACCACAGACGGGCGGCTCGACGGGCTCATCCATCACTCGGATGTCGGCAGTCGGGGTGTAGTCATCCAAAGGTCGCGACATCGTTTCGCCGTGTCAATGTGGGGGGCCGCGAGTACCCAACCTCCTGAGGCGGACCCGGGGCTGCTCAGCCCCGGGCTGTCACCGTCGTCGGCCGACCTCGTCCGCCGAGCTCGACATGGCCGTGCTGGCCGAGCAGCGCGACCGCCCGATGAGCAGTTCCGACCGAGACCGAGTAACGGGCAGCGAGCTGTTTCGTCGTGGGGAGGGCGGCGCCGGCAGCAAGGAGGCCTGCACGGATCGCTCCTTCGAGATCGTTGTCGATGCGCTCGTACGGGCCCGCGGGCTCAGGTTTCGGAACGTCGACCTCGCTCAGGCGGGTTGGGGTGTCGAGCGAAGCAGGAAGGGCCAGGCGCCCGTTGAGAGTCTTGGTCGGCTTCGGCGACCCACGCGCTGTAGACCCGCAGCGTCGTCGTGCCGCCTCCGCTGTGGCCCAGTCGGCTCGCCACGGTCCGGACGTCGACCAGTCGTTGTCCCGCAAGGTTGTGCCGAGTAGGCCCCGCCGTTCGCTCCGCTTCTGCGCGGTAGGCGGCGAGGAGCGCAAGTGTCTGCGCATCGAGGACGATCCGCCACCGCTGGTGGGTCTTGGTGTCCTTCTCCCAGACTCGCGTGTTGACCTGGGCGATGTTGCTCCGGATGTCGAGCACGCCGGTGTCGAAGTCGAGGCGGTCCCAGCGCAAGGCGCAGATCTCGCCGCGTCGGGGCCCGGTGGTCATCGCGACCCACACCAGCATTCCCCAGTCCGGATCCGTGAACGCCGCGGCCACGATCTGGGCGGCCTGTCGGGGAGTGGGTGGCAGGGGATCCGGCGGCGGCTGGGGCGGAGCGTCCGCCTGCGCGATCGGGTTGACGCCGACCCATTTCCACTTCACGGCGCGGGCGAACGCTCCGTTCATCAGGACGTGGATCTGCCGGAGGTACGACGCGCCGAGCGGGCGGCACGTGTGCGTGACGCATCGGCCGTCGCAGCTGTGCTGTGCTTCGGTCCGATGGTCCGTCTTCGGATGCTCGCGCGAGTGGTGGGCTCGGCACCGGCGGAGCCGGGCATAGAAGGTGTCCAGTACCTCGCCGTCGATTCGGCCGATCCGGACCTCACCCAGGAGCGGCTTGATGTAGCGCTCGGCCATGCGCTCGTAGCCGGCTCGGGTGGTGTCCTCGACCTCGACGACGTCCAGGTACCGGTCGAGCAGCTCTGCGACCGTCGCGTTCGTCCGTGGTGCTCTGCGCTCGTCGACCTCACCGAACAGCCGAGTGCGCACCTTCTCGGCCTGCTTCTCCGCGCCGGCCCCGGCCGGGACGGTCTCGACGAGGTAATGCCGCTTCCTGGTCAGCGGATCCAGACCTGCATACACGCGCACCCGGTATGAGCCGCTGGGCAGCAGCTCGACCTCGCCGCGTGCGCGGCGGGGCTTGCGAGAGGCGGGCATGGAGCCACGGTATGCCCGCTGGCTCCATGATGTCGTGGTGGTCAGCGGCGTCGACGCGCTGACCTGCGTGCCCCCGGCAGGACTCGAACCTGCGACCTAGAGATTAGAAGGCTCTTGCTCTATCCAGCTGAGCTACGAGGGCGTGGGGCCGGTGGCCGCCGTCGGAGAGAGTAACGAATCACCTCTCGGGGCGGCTCCGGACGCACCACACTCGGGGGTCACCCGGCCGTTCCCCGACGTCACCCGGTGGTTCGGTGGTGTCCGCCCGCACGGCCTCCGGGGGTGAGATCCATACTGGGCACATGGCACTGGGACTGCGCTCCGCGATCGGCTCCGACGTGGGCCGTCGGCGCACCGCGAACGAGGACTCCGGTGCGGCCGGGGACCGCCTGCTCGTCGTCGCCGACGGGATGGGGGGACACGCCCACGGTGAGCTCGCCAGCGCCCTGACGGTCGCGGCGATGCTCGAGATGGACGAGCGGCTCCCCGCCGACACGTCCGAGCTCGACCTGCTCGCGGAGCTGACCGCCGCCGTGGACGACGCCTCGGCCAAGCTGGCGGCCCACGCCCAGCAGGAGCCGGACACCCAGGGGATGGGGACCACGGTCGTCGCGCTGCTGTTCGACGGGGAGCGACTCGCGCTGGCGCACGTGGGGGACTCGCGCATCTACCTGTGCCGCGGCGGCACGCTGACCCAGATCACGCACGACCACACGATGGTCCAGCAGCTCGTCGACGAGGGGCAGATCACGCCGGAGGAGGCGCTGGTCCATCCCCGTCGCTCGGTGCTGATGCGCGCGCTGAGCACCGACCACCCGGTCGAGGCCGATCTGGCGTTCCTCGATCTGCAGCCGGGGGACCGCTACCTGCTGTGCTCGGACGGCGTCACCGCAGTGCTGCCGGACCAGGCGATCCTCGACCTCATGGCGGCGCCGACCGGGCCGGAGGTGGTCGTCGAGAAGCTGATCACCTTCGCCAACGAGGGCGGCGGACCGGACAACATCACCGCCGTCGTGGCCGACGTGGTCGACGCGGCCGACGTCGTCTCCCAGCCCGTCCGCCTGGTGGGTGCGGCCGCCGAGGTGCAGATCCCCTAACGGCGGGCGACGAGCCTGCGGAACCCCACCGGCAGCGGGCGGGCACTCCGCCGGGGGCGGATCCCCGTCGTCGGCCAGGCCGCGACCGCGACCAGGTCCGCGGGATCGGGATCGGGCACCCGGAAGACCGCGCGGGTGTCACCGAGCAGTGCGAAGTCCGCCGCCGCGAGCAACCAGGCCGGGTGTTCCACTGCGGTCCTGCAGGGCCAGCCCGCCAGCAGGTCCCGCCGCCGGACGCCGTCTCGCAGCTCGGCCGGCGACCGTCCGGGAGACGGCACGACGACCACCAGGCTCCCCGCGGGCCGCAGGATCCGACGCACCTCGTCGAACAGCTCCTCCGGGCGCTCCACCAGCGGGAGGACCCGATCCAGCACGACGGCGTCGGCGGTCTCCGACGGCAGCGCACGGGACTCCGGGGTGAGCCGGACCGTGCGGCCGGTGCGCGGCACGGCGAGCGACACCCACTCGCGCAGCCCCGGGATCGTCACGACGGGAGTGTGGCATCGGACCCGGTCCGTCACGGGCTTAGCCTGGGGTCATGGCCCCGACGTCCGCCGAGCCCCGCCCCGCCGACCAGGCCCACCGGCCGCCGTCGGGGGTCGGGGGTCTCGTCGGCCTGGGGGCGGCCGTCGCGGTGCTCGTGGCGGGGGGACTCACCGCGCTGACGGGATCCCACCCGGTGCAGAACCTCGGCCTGCCGGACCCGGGCACGCTCACCGAGATCGGGCTGCCCGCCGTCCGCGCGGCGGCCGAGGTGTCGGCGGTGCTGGCGATCGGGTTCCTGCTGCTGGCCGCGTTCCTCGTGCCGCCGCAGCGGACGGGCTACCTGGACGTCGCGGGGTACCGCGGGGTCCGCGCCGCGTCCTGGGCCTCCGCGTCCTGGGCGGGGTGCGCGCTGCTGCTGGTCCCGCTCAGCGCGGCGGACGCGCTCGGCCGACCGGTCGGGCAGGTGCTGGACCCGAGCCTGCTGCTGACGGTCATCCCGCAGCTGGCGGATGCGTTGTCCTGGCTGCTGACGGCCATCGTCGCGTTGCTCGTGCTGGTCGCCACGCGGGTGGTGCTGACCTGGGGCTGGACCGTCGTCGCGTTCGGGTTGGCGATGGCCGGGCCGCTGCCGGTGGCCCTGACCGGGCACTCCGCGGCGGGCGGGGCGCACGACGTCGCGACGAACAGTCTGGTCCTGCACGTCCTGGCCGCCTCGGTGTGGGTCGGGGGGCTGGTCGCGGTGGTGTCCCTGGCGGCGTCGCGGCCGGAGGGCCCGATCCTGGGCCCCGCCGTCCGCCGGTTCTCCCGGGTGGCGCTGTGGTGCTGGGTCGTGCTGGCCGCCACGGGGGTGCTCAACGCGCTGATCCGTGTGCCGTTGGCGGACCTCGTCGGCACCACCTACGGGGCGCTGCTGCTCGGCAAGACGGTCGCGCTGCTCGCGCTGGGCGGACTCGGGGCGCTGCACCGCAGGCACACCGTCGACGCCGCGGGTCGGGGGGAGCGCCGGGCCCTGCTGCGCCTCGGGGCCGTCGAGGTCCTGCTCATGCTGGGGACGATCGGGCTCGCCGTCGCGCTGGGCCGCACGGCTCCGCCCGCCACCGGCTCCGCCCCGCCGTCGCGGACGGAGGTGGTGATCGGCTACGACCTCGACGGCCCGCCGACACTGGCCCGGCTGGCCTTCGACTGGCGGTTCGACCTCATCTTCGGCACCGCCGCCGTCCTGCTGGCGGTCGTGTACCTGCGCGGGGTGCGCAGGCTGCGCAGGCGGGGGGACGTGTGGCAGCACGGGCGCACCGCCGCCTGGCTGCTCGGCTGCGTGGTCCTGCTGGTGGCGACGAGCTCGGGTGTCGGCAAGTACGCCCCCGCCATGTTCAGCGTGCACATGGCCTCGCACATGATGCTGGCGATGATGGTGCCGATCCTGTTCGTGCTCGGCGCCCCGGTCACCCTCGCGCTGCGGGCGCTCCCGGTGGCGGGCAAGGGGAACCCACCGGGGCCGCGGGAATGGGTGCTGGCCGCCGTGCACTCGCCGGTGGCGCGGTTCGTGACCCATCCGCTGTTCTCGCTGCCGGTGTTCGTGGGGTCCTACTACGCCCTGTACTTCTCCGACCTCTTCGGCTGGGCGCTCACCGAGCACTGGGCGCACGTCGCGATGAACCTGCACTTCATCGCGTCGGGCCTGATCTTCTTCTGGCCGATCATCGGGATCGACCCCTCGCCCAGGCGGATGCCGCCGGTCGTGCGGCTCGCGGTCCTGTTCCTCTCGGTGCCCTTCCACGCCTTCTTCGGCGTAGCCCTGATGGGGGCGGACGAGGTGATCGGGGCGGAGTTCTACCGATCGCTGGCGCTGCCGTGGATCTCGGACCCGCTCGTCGACCAGAAGCTCGGTGGCGGGATCACGTGGGCGTCCGGGGAGGTGCCGCTGCTCGTGGTGCTCGTCGCGTTGGTCATCCAGTGGTCGCGTCTCGACGAGCGGTCGGCCCGGCGCGACGATCGCCGGGCGGACGCCGACGGGGACGCGGACCTCAAGGCGTACAACGACATGCTGCGCCGCTTGGCCCGGGGAGAGGGGCCGTCGGGCGCGTCTTCGGGATCGTCGGAAAAATCTTCGGAGACCTCCGCGGACGACGAACGACGGTCCGAGGGCGCCTCGACGGGTGCCGCGAGACCCATCGCCGGAGACGTCGGCGCTGGTCACCCCGGCCCCGCGGAGTCCACGAGGGACTGACCGCTCGTCGCACGGGCGATCATGGGCGGGCGCCGCTGAAAAGGGATGTCTGCGCAGGTCAGACCCGGTATGAGGGGGGCGATTTGACCCCCCTCGGAGGCGGTGTGTAACTTTCTCTTCGTCGCCACGGCGAGCAGCAAGACGGATCGGGCCGGATCTCCGGAACGGGTCACGCTCACCAGCTAGGCGGCCACCTCCGCGGAAGCGAAACCTTCGGGTAGAGCCGTGCGGGCGTTGCTCGGAAGACTGGGGCTTGCCCCGGCGCTCCGAACGACGTAAGATAAGAGAGTTGCCCCGGAGTCAGTCGGCTCTGGTAGGCTCTCACAGAACGACAAATGCCCCGGACGTTCTCCGACAGGAGAGCCATGGTGTGCGGGTGTCTTTTGAGAACTCAAC